>CAYSUA010000067.1:0-15492 GCA_964433795.1 uncultured Desulfobacteraceae bacterium
TCCCCTTAACTCATCGAATTTTTGAATCTGGCTGTCGCTGTTGACGATTAGGTAGGACTGGTAAAAAGGCTTTCCCCGGACCAGAGGCGTTGCCAAAGCTTCGAAACCGTATTTCTCTTTTCCCATTGCATACGGACCGGTGCAGATAAACGCAAGATCGATATCTCCCTTCATCAGCAACTCGTTTATCTCATTGTAGGTTTTACGTTGAATGAGCTGGATGGGGATGTTCAGTTTGTCGCCGATGTATTTCAGGAGTTCTTGATAATAGGCAAAGGTTTCTTTGGGTGAAACCATGGCCGCTACTGCCACCCGCAGTGTTTCCGGCTTTAGGTTTATGCTTTGGGGCTGATCCACCTTAACGGTTTCGGAAAAATCGACAAATTTATAATTGGATTCGCCTCCACAACCCACTAAGGTAATCGTCACGGCCACTATGAACAATCTGAAAATACATGATAATTTAATAGTATATGCGGCAATCATAAATTTTCCTCCGTTTAAATCCAGCCACTATCGATTTTGATACGTCTTAGTTATTAAGTCTTTGATCTTATTACCACGTTGTGGTAATTGAACACAAGACTATTTCCCTTGGAGACCTGTGCCGATCAAAAAATGAAGTTATCCGATTCATATGTGTGGAGCAGTCGCTACCATCAAATTAAATAAAAAAATAAAGGCTGTCGGTCTTTTGTCCGGCGGATTGGACAGTACCCTGGCCGCCAAGTTGATTTTAGAACAGAAAATTGAGGTTCGCGCAATCAATTTTACATCACCGTTCTGTACATGTACCCCTAAAAAATCAGGGTGTGCCGCCGTCATCACTGCGGTAAAACAGCTGGGTGATATACCTCTGAAACGGGTTCAGTTAGGAGATGAATATCTGGAAATTGTTCAAAACCCAAAACATGGGTATGGATCCGGGCTGAATCCTTGTTTGGACTGCAGAATCCTAAAAATAAAAAAGGCGGGCAACTATATGAGGGAGATCGGTGCTTCGTTTCTCTTCACCGGAGAGGTTTTAGGGCAACGTCCCATGTCCCAACATAAACGGGCGCTCGACCTGATTGATCGAGAATCCGGATTTCAGGATTATATTCTAAGACCGCTTTCCGCAAAGCACTTCAAGCCGACGATTCCGGAGCGTAATGGGTACGTGGACCGCAGCGAATTGTTGGGAATTTCCGGCCGATCCAGGAAGCGTCAGATATCGCTGGCTGCAGACAAGGCGATCAAAGACTATCCCTGCCCGGCCGGCGGGTGCCTTTTGACGGACAATCATTTCTCGGAAAGAATGCGAGATTATCTAAGATTTGCTGAACGCCCATCCATGAAGGATATTTCATTACTTAAAATCGGAAGGCATTTTCGGCTTAAAAATGGCGATAAGGTGGTTGTTGGTCATGACGAATTCGAGTGTGAGAGATTGAGTCGGCTTTGCCATGAAGAGGATCATCTTTTGGTGCCGATCAATTTTTCAGGCCCAACCGTAATCCTTAAGGGAAGTTCCTTTAAAGCTGCTGTTGACAAGATGCTTGAATACACCAACCGTTCGCTTCCTAAAACTCCGAATATCACGCATCTTCACGGCAAAAATCAAAGAATCGTTTCCTTGAGCGGAATCAGTGCCCGCTCTCTTGCTGAAATTGATACTCATTATGATCAATCGTGGTGAACATAATAGAGTGAAAGTTGCGGTTGGATTGAGCGGCGGGGTCGATTCCTCTGTCGCCGCATCCCTTCTCAAGGAAAAGGGATTTGAGGTTGTCGGTATCATTATGGAAATATTTGACGACTCCCTGGGGCTCACTGCTTCCAAAAGACATTCATGCTATGACCCCGGAGAAAAAGAGGATATCGAAAGTGCGGCTTCCGTCTGTAAAATGCTGGGTATTCCGTTTTACGCCATCGATTTACGGAAAGAATATCGAGAATACGTTATCGACTACTTTCGAAACCAGTACCTTGAAGGGAGAACACCCAATCCCTGTATCGTGTGTAATCAGCGGTTGAAATTCGGTTTTCTAATAGAAAAGGCAAAAAAGGCGGGGATTGATTTTGAGTTTTTTGCTACCGGACATTATGCCAAAGTCGTAAGATCCCGAGACCGTTTCCTTTTGAAGCAGTCCGCTGATCCGGAAAAAGATCAAACCTACTTTCTCTATGCGCTTACTCCGGACCAGCTATCCCGTACCCTTTTTCCGCTGGGTGATTACACAAAACATCAAGTTCGGGCTATGGCTCGGGATATGGGTCTTGAAAATGCGGATCGTCCCGAAAGCCAGGATTTTATTGCGGGCAGAGACTACGCCGTACTTTTTACGAAAGAAGAGATTCAAAAAGGAGAAATTGTAAATGACAGGGGAACCGTATTGGGCACCCATAAAGGCATTGTTCATTATACGGTGGGACAGCGTCGGGGGCTCGGCATACCTGCATCTCGACCGCTTTATGTAACGAAAATCGATGCTGAAAAAAACAGAATCGTTGTGGGCGCTAAAGAAAAACTCCTGGCCGGGGGCCTGATTGCCGGAGGCCTCAATTTCTTAAGCATTCAACAACTTGAACGACCGATAACGGCAACGGTCAAGATTCGATTGAACCATACTGGAGTCGAGGCAACAATTTCTCCGTATGAAAACGGCGCTGTAAAAATTGAATTTCTTGAACCCCAGGAAGGGGTGTGCCCGGGACAATCTGCGGTCTTTTACTCAAGTGATACGGTGATCGGTGGGGGCATTATAATTGAAGGCACTTATCCCGTTTATCGGGGTTAGCAGGTATGGGATCTGCTTTATCACGGAAAATGTTTTTCTACTAAAATTTTAGACTTAGGAATTCCTATGGATAAGATAGAATTTTCATCGTTGAGAAAGAAGTTGAATAAAACCCAGCGTCAAATGGCGCAACTCCTGGGGGTATCCCTAAAGGCGATTCATAGTTATGAGCAGGGGTGGCGGTCGATTCCAACCCATGTGGAACGACAGATGTTATTTCTGGTTTCTCAGAAAAACAAAAAAACAAAAGGGCGACCACCATGCTGGAACGTCAAGAGATGTTCCGCCGAGAAAAGAAGTCACTGTCCGGCCTGGGAGTTTCAGGCCGGAGACTATTGCTGGCTCATAAACGGAACCATCTGCGAGGGGTTGCCGCAAAATACTTGGGAGGAAAAGATGCGCGTTTGCCGACGCTGTAAGGTGTTAAGCTCCCAACTCTGAAAGAGGAATTATATTATCACTCCCGTCATAGCCTGCTCAATTCATAAAACACCGTTGCGCTGCATTTAATCCCTTTATAGAACAGATCCACCACCATGTTTTCATTGGGGGCATGATTGCTTTCGTCATGATTGCCGTACGGGACCTTGACGATGGGAATCTTTAAAAAATCACAGATAATGCTGCTGGGGTTGCTTCCGCCGGTTACCGGATACAAAATCGGTTCACTCTCGAATGCTTTTCTCACAGCGGAAATCACCGCCTTGCTCATTGGATGATCGATGTCGGTTTTGGCCGGACGATAGGTGGTGAGCAGTTTCAGCTCCAGGTCGTCAAATCCGAGCTTTTCCATGTGAAGCTTGAACTTGCTGAATATATCCGGTGGATCTTGGTTTTTCACCAACCGCATATCAATTTTGACCCTCACCGAACAGGGAAGCACCGTTTTGTTCCCTTCCCCTCCGTAGCCCGAAACATAGCCGCAGATGTTCAGGGTGGGCTGATACATGATTTTCTCCCAATAGCTTAAATCTTCCGGGCCCTCAAAGTTCTGAAGCCCCAAATAGTCGAGCTGGGAGGCTTCGTTAAACGGAATATTGGCCATGGCTTCCTTTTCTGCCGCAGTGGGAGGAACAATATCGTCGTAAAAACCATCGATGGCGACTCGCCCGTTTGAGTCCCTTAGCGTATTCAAAAATTCCACCATTCGCCAGTTGGGATTGGGGACAGGCCCCCCGAACTGACCGGAATGAAGATCGCGACCGGCTTCATGATGATTGATTTCCACGTAACAGTTACCCCGGTTTCCAAAGGAAAGAATGGGTCGACCCGAGGCATCCATGGCCCCGTCGGAGTTGTAGGCAACATCCGCCCTGAAACGATCTGCATTTGCCATGACAAAATCATCCAGGCTCGGACTTCCGATCTCCTCTTCCGGATCGAACAGAAATTTCAGATTTACGGGAAGGGAGCCTTCGGTTCTTAAAACCGCCTCCACCGCCTTGACGTGTGCAAAGAGCTGCCCCTTGTTATCGGCGCTCCCCCGGCAAAAAATGCGTCCGTCCCGAATCGTCGGTTCAAAGGGAGGCGAATCCCAGGCTTCCAGGGGGTCGGTAGGCTGCACGTCAAAATGACCGTAGATGAGTATGGTCTTTTCCGCTCCCGGTGATAAGATCTCTCCGTACACCAGGGGCGGGTTGTTCTTTCCGCCCATGGGAAGAATCTCGGCACGAATCCCCACATCTTCCATCATACCGGCAAGCAGCTTGGCACAGTCTTCGACGCCTATTCCCTGGGAGCTGATGGACGGCTGTTTCAACAGGGTGAAGAGTTCTTCAAGGTAACGCTCGGAATTATCATCGATTGTTTTATAAATGTTCTCCATGATTCCTCCGCCTGATCAGGCAATTACATACAGGTGATATAGGGCCGGTGGCCACTTTAACTTCTAACCCAAAATAGTCAAGGCTATTTTGGATTAGAGCAAGATTAACCAAGCGTAGAGCGCATCGGTATTTATCTTGAAATCGCCATGTCAAAATATCAAAACCCGGTTATCTACAAAAGCCAAGTGACTTACCGGGATAGGCTTTGGAGGTGAGCCGATTGTATTCACTTGGGCTTTCTGGATATCCAGAAAGCCTCATTTCCAATCAATACGGAAACAAGGGAAGGATGTCAATCAAGTAAAGAATTCTGGGCCAAGCTTTATGTCAAACCTTAATTGAGCGTATATAAAATGGGGAGGGGATAGAATAAACTATTAAGTTTACGGCCTATTTTGCCGATGATTATAAGTAGGGGAGGTTAAGGAGGTCATAGCGATGAAATGTTCTGATTGTTTTTACTGCGAGTCGAGAAGCGAGTTCTTTTATTGCGGCTATCACAGCCTTGAGGTGTACAACCCCTCAAACGCCGGTTGCAACAGAAGCTCGGGCCGAAACGTGAAATTCTTTAAGAAGCTATTTAAAGTCTCAGATACTGACCCGTTTCCGGGATGGTTTGAGCAGTCTCATGTTAGCGGCATCACTTGCACCATATCGTAGACAGTAAAAATGAACCGGTGTCTACTTTGTAACGGTCAGATATTCGGAGAACCGAAAACCTCTGAACGTTGAACCCTGAACCCGTGAACGGGTACGAGATTTATAGTCGGAATCTCACTCTCGGTTGTAGACTATCTCGCCTCCGACCATTGTCATTTTCACCTTGCAGTCCGGTATATCTTCCGGGGGTATTTTAAGCGGATCTTTATCCAGCACCACAAAATCAGCAACCTTTCCTTCCTTTATCGTACCGCGTTCACTTTCTTCAAAAGATATGTAAGCTGCTTCCTTTGTATAAAGCGATAAAGCCTGTTCAACCGTAATGGCCTCCGATGATCCGATAGATTCTCCACTGCCGGTTTTTCGGCATATGGCGTCTCTCAATCCGATGAGCGGGTTGAAATCGGCCACCGGACAGTCGGATGAAAACGCCAGCTTGATGTTTTTCTTCAACAGCGTTCCGAATCGGTAGAGTTTCTGGGATCTCTCAGGACCAAAGGCTTCAATAAAACCATCACCTAGCAAGGAAAAGAAATTGGCTTGACTGACAATATTCAAACCCAATTCCTTAACTTTTTCAATTTGAGCGCTGGTGAGATTTCCGGCATGCACAATATGATGACGCAATGGATTTCCCTTTTTCATTGTTCGGCCAAATGCTTTAAGGAGCATGTCCAGCCCCCGATCTCCCTGCGCATGAACAGATATCTGGTATCCTGCACTATCAAATTTCTCGATTTCCCGGTTGATCCCGTCCTGGTCGTAATTTAGAATCCCGGTCCCTCCCCCTCCCCCGGCATAGGGCTCGTAGACAGCTGCGGTCCTGCAGCTCATGCCGCCATCCAGAAATATTTTAATCGCTCCGATTTTAAACCATTCCGAACCGAGTCCCCTGCCGATACCGGATTCAATCAGGGGATCGGCCCAACTGTTCAGAATGTATGCATATATCCGAAAAGGAAACCGCCCGCTGTCTGTTACTTCCTGATACGTTCGAAGGGTCGGTGCATCTACAAACGGATCGTGGGCTCCCACAACACCGTGACTGAGATGCGTCTCTGCACATCGAATCATCATCTCGTGTCTTGCGTCCCTGTCGTATGTGTTCATGATCTTTGAATAGATGGATTGCGCATCGAAAAACAGTGGATTCATAAAAGCGGATTCACTAAAAATGCCGTTCGGGTTTCCATTTGAATCTCTGTGTATTTTTCCACCCGGTGGATCTGGGGTCTCTTTGGTGATACCCATTTCCTTCAGCGCCAGACTATTGAATACCGCTTCATGAACCGAAACATGGACCAAACAGATGGGATGGTCCCCGGATGCCCTATCCAAATCTTCCCTTTTGATAATTTTCTTATCGTCCAGCAGATAAGGCGCAAATCCCCAACCCATTATCCACTCTCCGTGCGGCGTCTTTTCAGCTTTTGCCCGTATGCCGTCAACGATATCCTCCCCCCGGACGCAACCTGAGACCGGTCGGCAATCCACCTGATCGGTCAGCAGCGCATAGAGGCAGAAATGATTGTGGGTATCGATAAACCCGGGGAGCATGGTTTGACCGTTAAGGTCCAGGATGGTTGTGCCTTCATGGGACAGCTTTTCAATTTCATCGGTTTTGCCGACTTTGCAGATTTTTCCGGATTGAACGGCCACCGCTTCAGCTTGGGGTTGTGCATCTTCCATGGTCAAGATATTGCCGTTGATAATAATGGTATCCATTGTCTCGCCTCCAATCTATTCGGGTCTCTATTAATAGGCAATTCATACACTATACGGTTACAATGAATAGCGTGAAGTCAGGTTTTGTCAAGAATTTTTCAATTGACAAACTTCCTTAAACCAAATATCTGGCCATACTCAATAGTACCCATAATCCGCTGGTTATCATGCTGGGCGAGATGGTATTTGAACTTTTCAAGCAATCCATCAGCAAATCCATGCTGAAATCCCCTGACAAGGCGCTGAGGGATCATAAACGGATATTCAATGCATTCCTCAAGAAAGACGAAGAAAAACTGAGAAATGAAATCGTGCGAAGCCTCAGACGGTGGGTTAAAGTGATTGGTTCACAAAAGCAGGGATGAATCCAAGAATCCTTCTGCCACCAAGACACCAAGGCACGAAGAAAAAATAAAATAATATCTTTGTGTCTTTGTGACTTTGTGGCAAATTGTTTTGGGTACTTTTCCGGCTTGTCCGGGTTAAGTTTCCTTATACGGTTCTATTTTCTGATACGATTCTGCCGTGGATTTCACTTGCTCCCAGTTGTAGAGCATGGGGACAAGCTCCCCGTCGCTCCAGAGGCTGGCTTGATCGGCGTAATGAGAGCTTCCGGGATGTCCGGATGAACCCAAGGGAATCGCCCATTTGGAATTATCCCAATCGGATGTGTCATATACATACCGCACCACGGACAGTAGCGTCACTTCAAACGGGTTGCCGGGGGAATACCCGCCTTGTAGCGGCGTATCCGCATCTCCATGCATGGGAAAGGTCGGGGGATTTAGATATTGAGAATAATCTGTGTCCGTATTCGTAACGGAGAGCGGGTGCTGGGGGTTTGTGTAATGGACTTTACCCCACTGCCAATCATGGATATCGTCCCCTAGACGGGTTCTTAAATAGTCTACGGCATCCGAAAGCGCTCCTGAAAGAAGGTCCGGCCAGCCGGTCCCCGGCGGGAGGAGCGATGTGTCATTGTCTCGAGCATGGGAGACCAGTACGGACATCAATTCACTTAAGTGGCGGGGCGCTCCTCTTCCGGTTGAAGTAAACATCTCCTCGCTGACCGATCCCATGAGATGATGACTGATTTTTCGCATTAGGTGAATGCGTGTGGTTGCATAAATTGTCGGGGCAACCGCATCCCGATCCATGCCGCCATCCCACTCAATCAGTATATTCTTTGCCTCGATCGTAAGATCATCAGTTGTTTCGATTTCTATTTCCGACAACCGTTGGGTTAGAATTTTACCCGGTATGGAGGTTCGTTCCATGTGCACCGACCCCATGTCTTCAACCGTTGCTGCCTGCATGTCCTTCAGTCGTTCGTATATCCTCTTGGCCCGGTATTCCGGAACATAATTAAGCCCGATATAGTACGGGTAGTCGTTTCCGATAATCCTGTTGTTGGCCGTAACGATAAACCCGGGGGGTGGATTACGGAGTCTTGCCAGTCGATCAAACGGGATATTTCCCTGCCATTCGTACTCCCCGGTCCATCCCTGGACCGGCAGCCACGCATTGGCCATGGATCGAATCGGCACCTGCCCCCGATTCAGATAGCCGATATCCCCATGCACATCGGCAAATACAAAATTATTGCAGGGGTCTACAAATTTTTCCATAGATGCGTCCAGTTCATCTGCAGATGAAGCCTTAAGCATCGGAAGAAAACATTCGAATCCCAAATTGGGTCCTGCAGTTGCCGAATATTTGAACGCTATGCCGTGTTCACGGTCGGAATCTTCGATAATGACCGGTCCGTGTCGAGTGACCCTAACTTCCATGTCTATAGGCGGTTTGCCCTTGATCTTTATCGTTTCACGTCGGATTTCAGCCGGCTCCCACTCCCCTTTGTATTCATATTTTAGAGGATTATCCGGGGAAAACCGCTCCACGTAGAGATCCTGGTAGTCGGCACAGGCATGGGTCACACACCATGCCACATGGGCATTGTGACCGAAATGGGGAAAACCGGGGCAGCCCGGAAAAGAAAGACCGATGACATCAAACTCCGGGCACGCAATTCGATTTTGGTAATAGGCATTGGGAGTATCCAGACGCCTGTGGGAATCACCGGCAAGCAGCGGTTTTCCGCTGGCCGTTCGGCTCCCATGGATCGCCCAGCTGTTGCTGCCTGCATTTACATCTTCTTTCATCCATTCGATGGCCTCAAGCCCCTCGTTTAATTCCTTGAAACCGTTTAAAACTTCGCCGTCATAGGTATGCCCCGGAGGTACTATCATCAGATGTCCTTGCTGATAGCCGGAAAAAAGCTCGGCCGCCTTTTCCGGCCCAAAGATATTTACCAGCTTGGCGCGCCAGAGTTTGCCTTCAAACACACCCATCATGATATGTCGAACCTTGTATACGGCAAAGCAATCCCACGGTGTCCAAGCTTCGGGGCTACTCTCAATAATTGAATATTCTAGAGGCAGTCGATCCGTACGCTTTAAAAACGCATTGATGCCGGCTGTATAGGCATCCACCATGGATTTTGTTTCAGCGTTGACGGCTTCATAATCCGCTTTCACCGAAGCCTCGATCTGAAACCGACGCATGGTCTTATCCTGCTCGACACCGCTTTCACCGACGGTTTCCGCCCACCTCCCGTATGCACTTTGCCGGTCAAAATCCATATGCCAGAGTTGATCCTGGGCAGTGGCAAATCCCTGGCCGAAAAACGCATCATGAACGGTATCGGCCGAAACATGCGGAATCCCGTATGGGTCTCTGTAAATTTCTATCGTTGCAACGATGCCTTCCAAGCGCAGAGGGGTATCGGTGTCCGGCAGATAGGCTCCAAGGTTGTAGCTCATTTGGATTTCCTCCATGGAAAATATGAAAAATTAACCTTTGTTTCTGGCATAGTAATGATTGCCAAATCTCTCTTTTTCTGCTTTTTATACTGGCTCATCACTTTTGGAAAGAGAAAACAGAATTGAAGATTATAAAAACCGCTGCCACAAGCTTTCCCGAACTGACCGCCAAAGGTCCGGCCATCATGATGGTATCGGCCCTTCTGTTTGCCGTATTGGGATTTCTCATCAAAATAATGGGACCCCACTTTCGGGTGTGGGATATCGGCGTCTATCGTTTCGGAGGCAGTGCGGTTCTTTTGTGGATCATTTTCGGTTGGAGAGAAAATCTATTCCGATCCCCGAATCCGAAATTGCTGCTGATGCGGGGGGTCGTCGGCTCTATTGCATTTATAGCTGTAATTTACGCCATACGCACCATTCCGCTGTCAACGGCAATGGTCATTTTTTACAGTTTTCCGGCATTTGCAGCCGCTTTTTCTCCATTTTTTTTTGGCGACCGGATATCAAAAACTGAAATTACGTGCATCATGATCGCCCTTTTCGGTGTTTCCGTTCTTTTTAATTTCAAACTCGAAGGAATGGCTTTGGGTCAAGTCATGGCTTTAATCGGTGCTGTTTTTGCCGCCTTAACCGTAACTTTCATCAAACAGTTGCGTGAAAACCACGGGTCGGTGATCATTTATTTCCATTTGTGCCTTGTGGGCGCTGCCGTCTCACTGGTTCCATTTGCCGCAGAACCTCACCTCCCTCAAACCACTCTGGATTGGGTGCTGATCATCGGTATGATAGTCATATCCGTCCTGGCACAACTTTTAATGCACCACGGTTTTCGGTATTGCAGAAGCTGGGAAGGCGGCCTTTTGATGACCAGTGAACTGATTTACGCCTCCATCTTCGGAATTATTTTTCTCTCCGAACCCGCCACCTGGCGGTTTTGGGTGGGTGGGATCATGATCATTGCAAGCGCGGTGATCTTGAATCTTGCCAACCACAATAACAAAATCAAGATTAACGTGAACCATCCTTCCATCAAGTCATAGTGCTTGTTTCACAGACCACGACCTCCACATCAACAGCCAGCTTGGATTTGAAAAGGAATCGATTTCACTCGATAAAAAAATCCATGGAGCATGGCTGCCTTTCACTGATTTAAAAAACCTGCGTTCCGATTCACAAACACTAAGGATTTTGATGTGTTGTGCCGATATTAGGAAAAATAGGATCCTTCATTTTGGGGATCTTTATATTCGTTTCGGTAATATGCGGCAGGTTCAATGTATGAGAGAAATCTTAGCAACACTGTATCCATATTTCGTTTTGCTCTACATCATTGATTGTCTGATATATGTGGGCAAGCAACAGGTCTATTTTGTCTCCCTTTTTGGGAAAGGCTTTAGACGGGTCACACAGGGAATCCATGTGGCGGGTCTTTTTTCTTTCAGCCAATCTATCGCTGCGGGCAATCCGGACCTTTATCCATCGGAAAGCGGTATATACTTTCGATCCAATGACAACGAAAGCCGGGGACTTCTGAATTACCCGGAAGAATTCCGGTTTATCCCTTATGCTTGTATTGATAACCCTTCACCGGATGAGAATAAAGTGCTTTTGAGTAAAGATGTCGCCGTCAAAACGACATCATCCCTATTTGCCAAACGGCTTGCAGACCGTCTGGCCGGTGCTGCGAGAACCGAGTATGCTGAACGACGTGAACTAATTCGAAATTTCATGAAAGAAGACACGGATATCGAGCAGATCGCAGAAATTCATCATTCTTGTATGCGTCGATTTGGCCATTTAAAGATATTATGCACGCTATTATTCATAGAGGTTTTTATTCTTCTTCCAATTGCGCTGTATTGGCTTCCGCCGCCGAAATTTATTCTAAATACGCTCCTTGCCAATATCGGAATACTCTATGTCTGCACGGTCTCATATACCTATTTCCTTCTTGGAAAAGTGTACGGTAAAAATTCGGGATTAAAAACCACAGTGATGCTCTCCATCACTCTGTCCCCTGTGGCTGCTATTCATGCTTTGGTATATTTGACAAAAGACCTCTTCACACTTTTCGATCCGGCTGCCCTGGCAGCTTATCTGCTGCCGATTGAAAAATTTAAAGACTATATGCGCAGGGAGATATACCGCATCCATAGGGCATGTGGTGAAAATGACGATTTCGGATGGGCTGAATTCTGGCAGATAAGACTGGCGTCCATGCGAGGGTTGTTGGATAGGCTGGATCTGAATGAAGAAGATCTTACCGCACAACCTGAAAAAACAGAAGATTCTGCAGATAGTTATTGTCCGGTATGCCGCACTGAATATCGACCGGGCTTTAGCTTTTGCAGCGATTGTAGAGTCCTGCTAACGGCATATGCCCAGTAGGAGTCTGAAATATATAATGTAAGGATACAACCATGAAAACCGTGAAATGCGTTGCAACTAATCCGATAAACAGCCGTCTTGCATTTTTGCTGATTATCCTTGCCATCCCCTCCATCGCATTTTCTCAGGGCTCTGTCGTCAACTGGACCGAGGGTCCCAATGTCGCGGATCTTGGGGAAAATATTGCACAGCTCGATTTTAAATCGAAATATATTTTTGCCGATTCAGCCGATACCCGAAAATTGATGCAGTTAATCGGCAATCCGGTCACCAAAATGGAGGTAGGACTGATTGCACCGAGTGCGGCAGACAATGAATGGTTCATGATATTTGAGTTCAATCCTATCGGTTATATTAAAGATGCTGAAAAAGAGAGAATCGATGCAGATGCGATTTTGAAAAGCATAAAAAAAGCCACTGACCAGGCCAACAAGCAACGGGTCAAAAAAGGATTTCCCACCCTCAATGTGCTCGGCTGGCACACAGAGCCCCATTATGATGTGGAAACCAATAATCTGGTGTGGGCGCTTCTGGCTGATGAAGACGGAAAACGTATCGTTAACTATAACACCCGGTTGCTCGGGCGTAACGGTTATGTGTCCGCGGTCCTGGTGACGGATGTGAAAACCTTTGAGTCTTTATCATACGATGTATACGAAATCCTTGAAGGATTCTCGTTCAAAACGGGAAGGTCCTATGCCGAATACGTCAAAGGGGATAAGCTTGCAAAGCTCGGTTTGGCTGCTCTGATCGTGGGGGGAACTGCCGCTGCAGCCACAAAATTCGGTTTTCTGAAATTCCTGGCCAAAGGGGGTAAATTTGTCCTCATGATCATCTTCGGCATTTTATCCGCCATCTGGGGGGCTATGAAAGCGTTTTTCGGCAGGAAATCCGAACCTCAGACCGAATCGGGAACAACAACCATGCCGCTGTCCGCAGCACAACAATCGCTTCCCGATTTAGAGCCTAACCCGTTTTTTCTGGCAAAGGTCAAACAATTGAAGGAGACCGGGGCATCCAAAGACGCGTTTGTTTTGCTGAAAGCCAAATTAGGAAGAAAAAAGATTGAAAGCCTTGAAATAGCAAAAATCTATTATGATTTATTAAAAGAAAATAGAAAAATCCCGGAAATGCTGGCACATGCAAAAGTATATATCGACCTTCTCATGGACAAATCTCAAAAAACCGCTGCCTGTGAAATTTATTCGGACTGCCAGGCACAAGACGCCCAATTTGCGCCGAAACCGGACAGTTTCTTCAAAATAGCTAAATCCTTTGCCCAAAAAGGAGATACCAAACAAGCCATAAATGCTTGCCTTCGGCTCACCAAAACCTATCCCGAACATGCCGTATTACCGGAGGTATACTTTTTTATGGCCAAAGTTTTGAATGAAAAACTGAACAACAAAGTCAAGGCTAAAAAGATAATCAGCTGGTCGACTAAGAAATATCCGGATCATAAAACCACGCCCATGGCCCAACGGTACCTTGCAGCAATAAGGTAGAGGGATTGAGAGTATAAGGCTCTATGCGTTTCATGGACACGTGACCACTCCCATATTGAAAAACCGGTTGGGCGACTCCGCCGGAGTGTACGGTGCGGCCTGGATCGGTGTTGATCAATAAGCAAACAGATTCTCCCATTTAATCCAATCCCTTAAGTTTCTTCCCGGAAAATTATTACCTTGCTTAACAAAACTTGTGTTTTATATTTTAACATGACAAAAATGCCACATTGTGGTAATTTTGAGGCAAGAATACTGCTGGTGATAGGATTACATCGTAATTATATGTGAGGGAAAAAATGAAATTCGTTAAGGATCAACCATCAGACGAAACACTGGATCTTGTCTGCCGCATGTGTCCCATGCACCTGTTGGAACCGGGAGACAGACTCAAATGCATGAAAAAGGGTCAGGTGCTCGAAGTGGTAACCGACTATGACGGTGCATTGGATGATATCCCGGAGTGGTGTCAAAAATGTGGTCAGGAATTCATCGGGATTGAGGAAGATGATGAATGTTATAAGCTTTATATAAAGAAAACAAAATAGGGGAACGCCATGAACAGAGTGTATTTTGATCATGCATCGGCAACACCGGTGAGACCGGAGGTGCTGGAAGCGATGCTTCCTTATTTTAGAGAGCATTTCGGCAATCCATCCACCGTTTATGACCTCGGTTCGAATATCAAGTCCATTGTAGAGGATCAAAGGAGGAAGGTGGCGGAATTAATCAATGCCGCTCCAAATGAGATCGTATTTACATCTTCCGGAGCAGAGGCCAACAATCTGGCCATCAAAGGTGTCGGGCTGTCGCGGCAAAAGAAGGGAAAGCATATCATTGTCACTTCTGTTGAGCATCATTCGGTGCTTAATTCCGCCCGGTTTCTGGAACGGCTCGATTTCGAGGTGACATTTTTACCCGTAGATGAATCCGGACTGGTGGACTCGGAACGCCTGTCTAAAGCCATTACACCGGAAACCATCCTGGTGTCCATTATGCATGCTAATAACGAAATCGGAACCATTGAGCCGATATCCGAATTATCAGAAATTTGTAAAAGAGAAGGCATCCTATTTCATACCGACGCGGTTGCATCGGTCGGCAACCTATCTGTGGATGTCAACGAACTGAACGTCGATCTGTTGAGCTTTTCAGGCGCATCCCTGGGAGCACCCAAAGGGATTGGCGCTTTATACTTCAATAAAAAAGTAAGGCTCATGCCATTGATTCACGGTGGTATTCAAGAAAATGGCCGGCGGGGTGGCACAGAAAATATTCCGGGTATTATCGGCATCGGAAAGGCATCGGAACTGGCAATTGATGATCTGCCGGATAAAACAGCACATGTCCGGAAATTGAGAGACCGGTTGGTGGCGGGCGTTCAAAACAGAATCGAAAAGATCAAATTTACAGGGCATCTGGACAAACGACTGCCGGGGCACGCAAGCTTTTGCGTAGAAGGTATCGAAGGTGAGGCTTTAATCTTCATGCTTGCCCAGGCAGATATTTATACCAATACCGGATCTGCCTGTGCATCCAAAGCGCTGAAAACTTCACCGGTTCTCGGCGCCATCGGCATACCGGCTGATCTTGCCCAAGGATCTATTGTTTTCACCCTGGATAAATCCAACAGTGTTGAGGAGATCGATTACTTGATTGAAAAAATGCCACCGGTTGTCCATAAGCTTCGATCGATTTCACCGATCTGGAATAGAAAAACACCCGTTTATGATGAGGCCGCATGCGTGGGGTAAGGAATAAAGGGATAATAAGGAGGTACAAT
>CAYSUA010000068.1:0-15330 GCA_964433795.1 uncultured Desulfobacteraceae bacterium
AAATACTAAACACTCTCGTAAAAACTCGTTTTTCTAACTTTTTACGAGGCCATCATGTTTAGAGCGCTAAAGGTTGCAGTACCTATATCTATCTATGCTTTGAACATAAAACGGTCAAGGGAAAAGCCATAGCCTGACATGGCAAGTCGGAATCTTGAATGTGAATGCGTTCTGAACGATGTTGATTTCCTTCAGAAATATGATACATGTCGAGTATTTAATGTACTCCTTAACAACTTCAACTATTTAAGAGGTACAAAGAATGGACAATCAGACGCCTGTTTATCGAAGCCTGCTCACGCCGTTACGTTTTTTAGAGCGATCCGCCGCAGTCTTTAGTGATAAAATAGCCGTGGTGCATGGTGACTTGCAGTATACCTATGCCGAATTCGGCAAGCGGGTCAACCGCCTGGCTTCCGCCTTGCGCAACGGCGGCGTCGAGCGCGGCGATCGGGTGGCTTTCCTCTGCCCCAATATTCCGCCCTTGCTGGAAGCCCATTTTGGTGTTCCGTTGGCCGGAGCAGCTTTGGTTGCCATCAATGTCCGCCTCTCGCCCAATGAGGTCGCCTATATTATCAACCACTCCGGGGCCAAGTATTTATTCGTAGATTCGGCATTGGCTTCTACCCTCAAGCCTGTCCGCGATCAATTGAAAACCGTCGAAACGATTATCAATATCAACGACGTACCGGGCGATTCACATATGGATGGCCAGGATTACGAGGCGTTTCTGGACGGTCAAAATTCAGACCCCCTTCCCTGGTTGATAGAAGACGAAGAAGAGATGATCTCCATAAACTACACCAGCGGAACAACCGGCAAACCCAAAGGGGTCATGTACAGCCATCGCGGTGGATATCTCAATGCCCTGGGCGAAGTGATAGAGACAACCCTGATCACAGAGTCGGTTTATATGTGGACATTGCCTATGTTCCATTGCAACGGCTGGTGCTTCCCCTGGGGGGTGACAGCCGCGGGCGGGACGCATGTTTGTTTGCGCCAGATTGAGCCGTCGACTGTCTGGAAGCTGATTGCCGAGCAAGGTGTCACCCACTTCAACGGAGCGCCGGTCGTTCTCATTTCACTTCTCAACCACCCTGATCGGCCGAAAGAATTAGACCGGCCCCTGACCGTCACCACAGCCGGTGCGCCCCCCTCCCCCACCCTTATCGATCATATGGAAACGATGGGCGCCAAGATCATCCATGTTTATGGTTTGACCGAAACCTACGGTCCGCACACCGTCTGTGCGATCCAGCCGACCTGGAAAAACCTGCCCATAGAAGAACAGGCTCGGCTGAAAGCCCGGCAGGGGGTCGCCTATACCATAGCAGACCCTGTGCGGGTGGTGGACGATAACATGATTGACGTTGCGGCCGACGGTGAAACCATGGGGGAAGTAGTGATGCGTGGCAACAACGTCATGTTGGGCTACTATCAGGATTCCCAGGCCACCAGCGACGCATTCAGGGGCGGGTGGTTCCACAGCGGCGATCTGGCCGTCATGCATCCCGACGGCTATATCGAACTTCGCGATCGAGGCAAAGACGTGATCATCTCCGGGGGAGAGAACATTTCTTCGATTGAAGTGGAGCAGGCCCTCTACCGCCACCCGGCAGTGCTTGAAGTAGCGGTCATAGCCATTCCCCACGACAAATGGGGAGAGACGCCCAAAGCTTTCGTAACCCTGAAAGAGGGCATTGAGACCAGCGAGCAGGAGTTGATCGCTTTCTGCCGCGATCAGATTGCCCACTTCAAATGCCCTACCGCTATTGAGTTCTCGACCCTGCCAAAGACCAGTACGGGTAAGATTCAGAAGTTCGTCTTACGCGAAAAGGAATGGGCCGGCAGTGATAAGCGAATCAAGGGGGCTTAAAAATAAATATAGAAATAGTCAGAAAAAAACAATCAAAGGAGAATCAGTATGAGTGTAAAGGAAATATGTCCCTGCCACAAATTGGAATGCCCGAATCATGGAAATTGCGAGAAATGCACCAGTCGCCACCTGCGTATGGGATCGCTAAATTACTGTGGGTTCTACACGATTCTGCCGACGCTCAAAGAGGCAATTGCTGCTTCACCGGAATCCCCCACTGCGAAAAAATTGTCTTCACTAATCGAAACCAGGGAAGAACTTTATGATAAGCTTCTGGAGAAACATGGTTTGACCAAGGAAGGACAAGAAAGCCAATTAAAAAAGATGACAGACTTCAGCGATTATTAAGTGTGGTTGATCCCGGAAGGTGATGAGAGATCAGAGGGAGATCGGTATGGAAGAAGAGCAAAACATAATATACGCTAAGGAGAGAAAAGAAGAAGCCGTAAAATGGCACTCGAAACAAAAGGCGCAGCGGGCAATTAGAGCCTTGAAAAAAAATGGTTTCGATGCTGAATATTTCGATACAGGCGATGAAGCCGTGAAGAAAGTCGTCGAAACGGCAGGCTCTGCTCAAACCTTAGGCGTGGGAGGCTCGGTGACCATCAGAGATCTAAACCTCATCGATCTCCTTGAAAAACAGGGAAAGACCGTTTTCGATCACTGGACCGGCATACCGCCGGGCGAGGAGGAGGACCTGCGTATACGCAGAGCACACCTGACCTGCGATCTGTTTCTGACAAGCACCAATGCGTTAACCCTCAGAGGAGAACTCGTCAACATCGACGGCGTTGGCAACAGAACCAATGCCATGTCTTTTGGCCCTAAAAAGGTGATTTTCCTGGTCGGGACAAACAAAATCGTCGGGGATATCGATGAAGGCATCCGCCGTATCCGGGAGGTGGCTGCGCCACTCAATTGCCGGCGGGGAGGATATAAAACGCCTTGCTACGAAACCGGTATCTGCAGCATGCACAGTCCCGGCCTTCATATATGTTGTATCACATTGATTCTCAACCGGAAGCCGATGCTGACCGATATATCTGTATTCATTATAGGGGAGGTTCAGGGGCTTTAATTAAGAATCATCTCCAAAAGAGTTGGAGTCATTTAAAAGAGTAAACAGTTGATCCCTAATGGCTGTGATTGAAAATATATATGTTAGCCGCAGACACACACAGACATACGCAGACAATAAAGATTTTTTGCCTGGGCGACTTGCCCAGGCAAAAGCTTCTAATGCCTTTCAGGCATAAGCATAATTATTATCGCGAAGCGATTGACTGTTTTTTCCTCCGCAGGTCGCGGAGGCAAAAGGTCCGTGCCCGTCTGTGTGTGTCGAGCGAACAGAGTGAGCCCCGCGGGGCGGGATGCAAGCACGCTCGGCTAATAAAAAACTTTTCTCTAAGAATCAATATCGAACATGCTTGAATCATGAAGATTAATTCCAATATCAAATCAATTGATACCAACTATATTGGGGAAGACCCTTAATTAAAATACCTCTGCACCACAGAATAAGGAGGGGTTGCTTTGATGGAAACAGAAGACAAGTTTGACCAGCATTTGGGAAAAAGACCGGCAAACTACACACCGCTGACCCCGCTCAGCTTCCTTGCCCGATCGGCCGCGGTGTACCCGAACAAGACCGCAGTTGTTCATGGTGATATGCGATTCAGCTACCGGACGTTTTACACACGCTGTCGCAGACTGGCTTCTGCACTTGAAAAGCGGGGAATCGGCATCGGTGATACAGTAGCGGTAATGGCGCCAAACACCCCGCCGCTTTTGGAAGCCCATTACGGCATACCCATGTGCGGCGCTGTTTTGAATGCCCTGAACATCCGGCTGGATGCAGGCACGGTCGCCTTTGTGTTGGAGCATGGAGAGGCCGAGCTTCTTATTGCCGATCGTCAGTTTGCCGATGTGGTCGGTGAAGCGCTGAAAAAAATGAGCAACCCGCCTCCGGTGATTGAAATAAACGACCCCCAGGGTGGATACGACACAGCCATCAGCGGCCAGGATTATGAATCGTTCCTCAACGAGGGTGATCCGGACTATGAGTGGAAAGGGCCTTCGGATGAGTGGCAGGCCATCTCGCTCAACTATACATCGGGCACCACCGGCAATCCCAAGGGTGTCGTCTGCCACCATCGGGGCGCCTATTTGAACGCGTTGGGAAACGCTTTAGCCTTTAAACTCAGCGACTACACCGTCTATCTCTGGACGTTGCCCATGTTTCATTGCAACGGCTGGACCTATACATGGGCGGTCACGGCTGTGGGCGGCACCCATGTGTGCCTGCCGGAAGTCGATCCGGCTCTGATTTTCTCTTCCATAGCCAAAAACAAGGTGACCCATATGTGCGGGGCTCCCATCGTTTTGAATATGCTGATCAATTCACCCGACCCGGTGAAGCTGCCGTTGCCGCATACCGTAGAAGTCGCAACCGGCGGGGCGGCGCCCCCCAGCACTGTGATTACAAAGATGGAAGCCATGGGTTTTCATGTCACCCACCTTTACGGGCTGACCGAAACCTACGGTCCGGTGACAATCTGTGCATGGCAGCAAGAGTGGGATGCATTGAACAAGGAACAGCAAACGGCAATGGTGGCGCGTCAGGGCGTGCAATACCCGACGCTTGAGAAGATCCGCATGTGCGATCCCGCCACCATGATTGATGTTCCCGCTGATACCCAGACGATCGGAGAACTGATGATACGCAGCAACACTGTCATGAAGGGCTATCTGAAGAACCCCGAAGCCACCGATGAAGCCATGAAAGACGGCTGGTTCCGCACCGGCGATCTCGGAGTTGTTCACCCGGATGGGTACATCGAGATAAAGGATCGATCCAAGGACATTATCATCTCCGGTGGGGAAAATATATCGAGCCTTGAGATTGAAGAAGTCCTCTACAAGCACCCGGCTGTGATGGAAGCTGCGGTGGTGTCGCGACCGGATGAAAAATGGGGGGAGACACCCTGCGCTTTTGTAACGCTCAAACCTAATGGAACTGCCGACGAAGCCGACATTATTAATTTTTGCCGGGACAACATGGCGCATTTCAAGACGCCCAGAAGCGTGGTCTTCGGAGAGTTACCTAAGACTTCTACGGGCAAAATTCAAAAGGTGGTGCTTCGCGATAAGGCAAAGGAATTGTGAAACTAGGAAAGCTGCCCGAACTTCATTTATCACGGAGCTTGAGAATAGCTTCAACAATTTCAGTAAACCCCTCGCCCCCGCTCTGTGTCGCAACAAAGGCCGGTAGGTACCTCATACCCTCGGCAAAGTTGATAATATTTTTTACGCCGGCAGTATACGGAAAGTACTGAAACATGGGCTCGTCATTGGGGGAATCGCCGCAGAACAGGAACCGATCCTTGTCGTCATCCAGATCCAATTTCCAACGGTCCTGTGCAAAAATTTTTATCATTCCAACCTTGTCGTAGTCCCCAAACCATCCATTCACATGGATGGAAGACACCTTGCAGGTTGCTCCGTGCTTCCCGAAGATCTCGCATATTCGGTCTACAGCGTTTCGATCGAGAGGCTTTACATCCTCGCAATAATCGACAGCCAGGTCGGTCTCACGATAGAGCTGATCGCTGGCGATGGCAGTGCCCGGAACGGATACCAGGATTTCATCACGAATGAGGGCGAGGCGCTGCCGCCTCTCCGCCCGGATGTCCTCTGGATCGAGGAATCGCTTCTTCAGCTTTCGTTCCTCATCATCGAACCAGAAATAGAGCGCCCCATTCTCTCCGACGATTCCATCCACAGGCCACATACGGGCAATATGATCACACCAGCCGGCGGAACGGCCTGTTACGGGAACAACATACAGGCCTGCGTCTTTCAGCTCCCACAGGGCCCGGTATGCCTCAGAATAGATCCTGCCATGTGTGGTGAAGGTTTCATCGATGTCAAAAAAAATACCCAGAAGTCCATTTGCGATTTCAGCATGGATAGTCTTGATAAAGGGAATCATGATCATATCTCCGCTTTGGCCCGATCAGTTTTTTCTGCTTTCTTATAAACCAAAGCCGACCATTTTCCAACTTCTAATAATGCGCTTAAGCTTTGCATCTCTGAGATTCAGGAACACCGCACCAAATGGTCATCGGATGGGGCTTTTCAGGACAAATAGCCTTTTTAGAAAATCCTACTTTCAAAAATTCGTAAATCTGATATCGTTGCCCCTGAGTTATTGCTGAGTGCATTGTCATACTGTTACCTCACAATGAAAGGAGCTATAACATGGGTACCAAAGGTGCTGAGATAATTGTCGATGCTGTGCTGAAAGAAGGTATGGATTACGCATTCGGCCTTTGCGGTCATGGAATCATCGGACTAATGGATGCTTTGCATTCTCGAGCGGACAAGATCAAAACCATTACCGCTCGCCATGAGGCGATTGCCGGATTCATGGCCGAAGGCTATTACAGGGTAAAACACAAGCCCGCATTGGTCTTTTCCTCCTGCGGCCCGGGTTCCATGAATATTGTCATCGCTTTGCAAAGTGCTTTTCTCGATTCTTCCGCGTTTCTTCATATATCCGGAAACGTAGCGACCGATCAGTTTAATCGAACGCCTTTCCAGGAAACCGGCCGCTATTACCAGGCGGACTTTCCCAGTGTCATTCGGAATATCGTAAAACGCACCTTCCAGCCCACCAGACCGGAAATGCTGCCGCTTACCATGCGGCTTGCCATGAAGACAATGCTCACCGGACGCCCGGGTCCTGTTAATATTGATGTCCCGTGGAATGTCTTTGTGGAAGAGACCGATTCTCCGGTTTTTGAACCCGAATCGTGGTATCAGGGAATAGAAAAACGAACCGGCGGCAACCCGGACACGATCAGACAAGCTTTACGGAAACTGATTTCCTCGAAAAGACCCTGCATTATTGCCGGTCACGGTGCAATTCTTTCAGAAGCCGCACCGGAGGTTTTAAAATTCGCTGAAAGCTTCGGAATTCCCATTGTCACCACCCCCAATGGTGCCGGCATCGTTGACAGGCGCAATCCCCTGAGCCTCGGGGTTGTCGGCCGAAACGGGACATACCCCGCCTGTGAGGTGTCACGTTCTTGTGACCACATGCTGGCACTGGGGGTACGGTTTGATGATCGGCTGTGCAGCGGTTGGGTTCAGGGATATACCTTTAACATTCCGCCAACGGAACTGACACAGGTGGATATCGATCCGGAGGAAATCGGACGGAACTATCCGGTTTCAATCGGTCTAAATGCCGACATAAAGACGTTTATGGAACAGAGTCTGGCCATATCCATGGAAGATGAGTTTCAAAATTTGAAGGGCCGAAACGAGGGCTGGCTGAAGGAAATCGAAGGATGGAAATCAAAATGGAATGCCCACAACGAACCCAACTTTGTCTCCGAGGCCGTACCCCTGAAGCCTGAAAGAATTATTGCCGATCTGCGCCGCGTCATTCCGGACGAGGGGATCGTGGTTTCAGATGTGGGGAACCATCACAACTGGGTGGTGCAGTTCATGGATGCCTACGCACCCCAGACACTCCTGCATTCCTGGGGAGCCGCAGCCATGGGGTTCGGTGTTTGCGGTGCCCTGGGAGCTAAAATAGCAGCACCGGAAAAACCGGTGGTTGCCGTGGTCGGCGATGGCGGTTTCACCATGTGGCAGAGCGTACTGTGTACGGCTGTGGAGTACTCGATTCCGGTTGTTTGGGTCGTATGGAACAACTATTCATTTCTATCCATTCGAGATCTGCAGCGCGCCTACTTTGAGAAAAAAGAGCTTGCCACCTCTTTCTGCCATGATCACTTTGCCGACCGATCGATTAAGGATCCAACCGGAAAGCCTTACAACCCGGATTTT
Organism: uncultured Desulfobacteraceae bacterium; assembly: GCA_964433795.1. Taxonomy (GTDB): domain Bacteria; phylum Desulfobacterota; class Desulfobacteria; order Desulfobacterales; family SURF-15; genus DUZK01. The sequence goes on from CAYSUA010000068.1 coordinate 7,736, forward strand.
GTTGCACTTGCAAAGGCACATGGCGCGGATGCAATTCGTGTTGAAAAACCCGGAGATATCGGACCGGCCATCGAACATGCCATCAAGGCTGAGAAACCTTATGTTGTCGATGTCATCGTTGATACGGAAGCCGGATCGCCGTCCATCGGAACCTGGGAATTTCAGCCGTTTCCCCCACCGGAACCGAATTTTGTGCCACGAAAACTTCGATAGAAAAGAAATGAACATCTTAAACTCAAAATGTTAAGACCGAATCTTCCGAGCATTAATGATAGTGAAGGTGCAACCGTCCCGGACACCTTTCCTTTTGTTGTGGATGCCCACGTCCACATATTTCCCCATGACATTTTTTCTTCAATTTGGCAGTGGTTTGATGATAACGCCTGGCCCGTCCGGTACCGGTTTTCAACTTCAAATGTTTTGGATTACCTGTTGTCCCGGGGCGTAGGCCATATCATTGCGCTCCAGTATGCACACAAACCCGGCATTTCAAGAAAATTGAATACATACATGGTGAAAAAATGCCGGGAGTTTCCCGGCAAGATTACAGGAATGGCCACTGTGTTTCCCGGAGAAAAAGATGCGGAAAAGATTCTAAGAGAAGCCTTCAACGCAGGATTGGAGGGGGTCAAACTTCATGCGCACGTTCAATGCTTTGACATGAATGCCGGTGAAATGGAGGTTATTTACGACCTGTGCAAATCTGAGAAAAAACCTATGATAATGCACGTCGGCAGAGAGCCCAAAAGCAAGGCGTATCGTTGCGATCCCCACAAGCTTTGCAGTGCTGAAAAATTGGAACTGGTATTAAAGAAGCATCCCGGCCTGAAAATTTGTGTGCCGCACTTCGGATTTGATGAAATATCCGCCTATTCCAAATTGATTGAGACATACGATAACCTGTGGTTGGACACCACCATGGTGCTGACAGATTACTTTCAAATTGAGGAAGTCATAGCGCTTGACAGGCTCCGGTTGGATCGAATCATGTATGGATCTGATTTTCCAAACATACCCTACGCCTGGGACAGAGAACTGAAGTGGCTGAGCGCATCAGGTCTCTCCCCAACAGATTTGGAATGGATACTGGAGAAAAGCGCAAGAAATTTTTTCAACCTGAGTTAGAGTTATTGAGATATTAAAAGATATCCCGGTTATCCACGGAAAAACCTATGAAAGGAGAATGAAGAATCATGGCCGATTTAGAATTAACCCATCAAGACGGAATTACCACAATGATATTTAATCGACCTGAAGCGAGGAATGCGTTGAGCATTGAAATGCGTTCCATGTTAACTGATGCACTCAATGATGCTGAAAATGATTCATCCGTGCGTTGCGTGGTTTTGAAAGGCCAGGGGGAACATTTTTTGGCCGGAGGCGATGTGAAAGGAATGGCCGAGACACTGGAACAGTCAAAAGAAGAACTAAGAAAGTATTTTGTACTTCGTATTCACAAGCTGCATCCGATCATGTTTGCCATGCGCAGAATGCCCAAACCTGTCATAGCCAGTGTGCAGGGTGCCGCAGCAGGTGCGGGAGCGAGCATTGCGCTTGCAAGCGATTTGGTCATTGCCTCGGAAGATGCCTTTTTTACGCTGGCCTATTGTCGCATAGGGACATCCCCCGACGGTTCCGCCACCTTCCAGCTTCCGCGCACGGTCGGGATCAAAAAGGCAATGGAAATCACCCTGTTGGGAGACCGTTTTAATGCTCAAACCGCCAAAGAATGGGGCCTGATAAATTTTGTGGTTCCTACCGCCGGCCTTAAAGAAGAAACAGACAAATTAGCGCGGCGCCTGGCAAACGGACCGACCTATGTGTATGGAAAGTCCAAAGCCCTGCTCTATCGTTCCATGGAAAGCCAGTTTGAATCCCAGCTGCAGGCTGAAGCTGAATCGTTTGCGGACTGCGCCTCCCGTGCTGATTTCCGTGAAGGTGTTACCGCATTTGTGGAAAAACGGAAAGCGAATTTTACCGGAAATTAAGTTCTTTTTCTGTTTGACACACTATCCTTTTTAAAGACATACTTGTAAATACGAACAGCAACGTTGATGCAGTGAATACGGGGAGGAACGATCATGAATGCTGAGAATCAGAAACTGAACGAATACGTGGAGCGGGCCAAAAACTACTTCTACGACGGCTATACGTGAACCGGGGCCATTGTGCAGGTTGCACAAGAATACATGGGCGAGGTGGATGAGCGCATCACCCGCATGGCCACCATACTGCCCGGCGGGTCGAGCCTGAGAGGCGGTACCTGCGGAATCCTGACAGGTGCACTGGCATCGGTGGGTCTTAAATACGGATCGATCAACCGCAAGGAGCGCGGCCAAAGCAGCAAACTGGGGCTTCAGGCACACGATTTCTTCAGGGAACTGACCCGGAGCGAATTCGGCTCAACCGACTGTCGTGACATCGCCCATTGCGATTTCACGAACCCCGAGGAGGCGAAGGCTTACAAAGGCAGTAAGGCACAGGACCGGTGCGCAGAGCTTTTAGTTGACACCGTTCGCTTTTTGCTTCCGCTACTCGATACCCCCCGTGAATCAAAATAAAACACCAAGGAGCCGGCTGCCGAGCAGAAACGGGCCCTCAAAGGAGTAGGGAATCATAATTTTTGGGTACCATTAAAAATTTACGATGTACAAAGCGAATCTTAATCCTATCCCAAAGCATCAAAATTGCAGGATCATTTTAACTCAAATCCAGACTGGTCAGACAATTTAGCAAAAGGTACTCTGTCTATTTCACGAGATGCCGTCTTGTCAAATAAGACAGTTATAATAATCTTCATAGCATTCTCCCCAACGCTATTATTCAACTCTCTGAAATTCGGTCTAATTTTCGATTGCATATCCTGGCATGACTTCTGCAGTGCATATTCCGGCAAAATCCGATTGGTAATTAAAAATGATTAATATATGATACCGTCATATTTTGAATTAAAGCCCGTTCAACATAAAAACTCAGAGTGAGGAGTCCATTATGAAATTCACAAAATGCATGTTAACGATATTATTATTGTTGAGCTTTTCAACAGTTACTGCATCCGGAGAAACAATTACGATAGCGAGCAATGGTAATGCTTCACCCGGGTGGTCGGAATATTCAAAGCATTACGGATATATACTGCACATCGTAACGGAAGCATTTGCGTTGAAGGGAATTCAAGTCAGGATGAAGTGGTATACCTCCTGGAAACGAGCCTTTGAGCAGGCCAAGAATAATGAGGACGACAGTACTTGCTGCTGGTTTTTTGTTGAGAAACGGACAGAAGATTTTTATTACAGTGATCCGGTAACTGAGGAAACTCAAGTGTTTTTTCATCTGAAAAGTTTCAAATTTGACTGGAATACGATTGATGACTTGAGAGGTATTCAAATTGGAGGCAATACCGGTTTTCACTACGGAGATGATTTGGATAAGGCGGAAAAAACAGGAAAGATTATGATGGATCGCGCTCGAAGTTATGAACAAAACCTCAAGAAATTATTGGCAGGCAGGATTCAAATCTATCCGGCCGCAGTTATTACGGCCCTTGAGCATCTGCATAATAATTTTCCTCCCGAATCAGTTGATCTGATTACTTACCATCCCAAGCCTCTTCTCCGGAAGCAGCTCCACCTTCTCTTACCGAAGAAAATGGAAAAAAATAGAGCAATGCGTTTACTCTCTTTATTTAACCGGGGATTACAACTTTTAAAAGAGAAGGGGACATACGATAGAATTATAAACGATGCTGAAATGGGCGTCTATAAAAAATTAGATGAGAAATGGAAACCTTTATGAAAACAAAAAAAGCCTTTGCCGTTTCAGTGGGGATAATTGTCTCCACCTTCATCCTATTTGTTGTGCTCTATGGGAACTACGTTCACGATAGAGAGCAGACGAGGGTCAATAATCATAGCAGGGTAATAGCCAGTGCAATGTGGGATTTTGAGGCTGAAGGTATAATGGAATACTTGAGGCTTGCCTGCAACGCTTACAAATATGGACATGTCCAAGTCACTCAGGATTCTGGTGAAATATTTATAGATATTGACAATTCGCTTCAGAAGTCCATGGATAGGTTCCTAATCATCTTGAACCTGATTCCGGCTGCCAACCTTATCTCCGATGTCGTCCACAATGAGAAGGCGATCGGTAAAATCAGTGTCACCTGGTACAACACTGCCGTTTACATTTATTTGTATGCCTTAATGCTGGTTTTTCTAATAGTGACGGTTCTATGGTACTACTTGCGCACAATCACGGCGAAGCTTGAGCTTGAGGCTCGTGTGGAAGAACGAACAGCCGATTTGCGAGAACAAATTGCTGAACGGGAACGCGCAGAAGAGGCGCTCCGGGAGAGCCAAGAAAGATTTATGAATCTTATAGAAAACGCGGTGATGGGAATTTACCAAGTTACAAAAGAAGGCAAATTTATAATGATTAATCAACGAATGGTAGATATGTTTGGTTTTTCTTCCCAAGAAGAATTCTTAGCAACTATCGATTATATTGAAGAACTTTACGTTCATCCGGATGAAAGGCCAAAGATTTTACAGGAGATTAATGAAAAAGGATTTATTGAAGGAAAAGAAGTGGAGTTTAAAAGAAAGAACGGAGAAAGCATTTGGAATAAATTGTATACCCGTGTCACCGAAAACAAGGAGGGGATAATACTTTACGAAGGTTTAATGGAGGATATCACCGAACGCAAAGCACTCGAAGAACAACTTCGCCAATCCCATAAGATGGAAGCCATTGGTACTTTAGCAGGGGGTATCGCTCACGATTTTAACAATATCCTCGGAATTATACTTGGAAATACGGAATTAGCAATGGATGATGTTCCGGAATGGAATCCTGCGCGGTTGAATTTGAAAGAGGTCCGAACAGCCAGTCTTCGCGCAAAAGATGTAGTACGCCAGCTCCTCAGTTTCGCTCGAAAAACAGAACTGGAGAAAAAACCGATTAATATAACCCCGATTATCAAAGAGGCGTTGAAACTTCTTCGATCCTCAATTCCCACAAGTATTGAAATCCGCCAGGACATTCCGAAAGATATAGATACAATTCTGGCAGATCCCACGCAAATCAATCAGGTTTTAATAAATCTTTGCACCAATGCCGCCCATGCAATGCCAAATGGAGGCGTTCTGGAAATTAAACTTGAAAATGTGAAACTCGGTGAAGCCGCAACTTCAAATAGCCCCGATTTAAATCCCGGGCGCTATTTGAATTTGACGGTGAGTGATACCGGGTACGGGATTAATCCAAAAGATATTGACCGTATCTTTGATCCTTATTTTACAACTAAGGAAGTTGGTAGAGGAACGGGAATGGGACTGGCAGTGATCCACGGCATTATTAAGGGTCACGGCGCTTCAGTCTCAGTGCAAAGCCAACCAGGGAAAGGAACAACTTTCAGCATCTTTTTTCCAGTGGTTGAAGCGGATGCAATAGTAGAAACTGAAACTGTCAACCGACTTTCTACTGGGAGTGAAAAAATACTTTTTGTTGATGATGAAGAATCTATGATTAAGATGGGACAGCAAATATTGGGACGATTGGGATATAAGCCTGAAATTAGAACAAACCCTGTTGAGGCTTTAGAGCTGTTCCGATCCGATCCTGATCTATTTGATCTTGTAATTACTGATATGACAATGCCTCAGATGTCCGGGGACACGTTGGCAAAAGAAATCCTGAACATACGCCCCGATATGCCGATCATTCTGTGTACCGGGTTTAGTGAAAAGGTTAATGAAGAAAGTGCAAAAGAAATGGGTATATCCGCATTTGTTCTGAAACCGATTGTAATGAGGGATATTGCTCATACGATTCGGATGGTTCTCGATAAAAATTGACATCTGCGAAACGATAGAATTTATTATCTATACTTTCACCAGGAGCACCAGAAGAAAGTTATGAATACCCAATGCACACTGTATCATCCTGTAATTTTTGAATGATAACCCTACGCGCAACATCCGTAGACCCTGAAAAACTCAACAATACCATTTAAAGCAGAAACGAAAGCGGCCATCAGTGCGGTTCAGTTCATGCAGAATGTGCCTCAGGCCGCTCGGATCGCCTGGGAGATAGTGATTTAAAAGCTGCTGTTAGTCCTTACGATGCTCCTTCCGGTCATTTCATGGGGCGTAATACAGCAAATCCTCAAAATCTCCAGCTCCGGCCTTCCGTACTTTTTCAGCGCCATCTCTTTCCGGTTGTTCATCGACGCATATTCACCATAAGGTCTGGGCACCCGGTATTTATCAATGTGCATTTGAAGATACGGTATCATGCGTTTTGGTTCAGAAATAAGTTCAGCCCGGCCGGTTATGATCACGCTTTTGGCTAGAGACGCATCCGACAGGGATTCATCCACTTCAAAACAGACAATCGGATGATCTTTGAGCACGCGCATTTTCCTTCCCTCAAAGCTGCACATGTGAATAAAGATCTTGCCCTCCGTGTAGCAATATCCGACCGGTATGATGTAAGGGCCTTCCGGTGTGGTCATACCGAGTCTTCCGACAGGCGACACTGTGAGAAACTGATCCATTTCCAGCTGGCTCATCGGATGCACGGGCGCAGTCGCGTTGGTGTCCTTTTGATTATCCGCCATCGTTTGCCTCCTTATCTGTTGATGCGGTTAAGAATAAAAAAGAACCAAATCAATTTCAAAGTAAAAATGGTATCAAACAGTATTGACATTCACAAGCACTGGTTGTTCTGGTCGATGCCGATAATTTGATTCCACATCACAGCTTCGTATCACTTGAGAAACCGTGTCTTCAATTTCCATTGATTTCTATCAGAAATATGATACAGACTAATTACAATTCTGAGCTCATATACACCCCTAAATCGATCCTGTTTCAGGTTTCAGCTCTCTCTGTTGGTACTACATTTGATCCTCATTTTGCAGATACTCTGAATCTCCAATCGCTATATAGCTTCTATCAGACACTTGTAACCGTTCACAGGTTCAGTGTTCAGAGGTTCAGAAGTCAACGCAGAACCCTGAACGGTGAACTCTGATCCTATGAACACTTACAGACACTTTATCTTTACAGTTCTGCTAGGTATGCAAAGTGTTTTGTTTGGTTGGTATTTTCAGCTAACCCTCAATGGAAGGAGGAGAATGATGAAAGCCACAGCAAAAAACGGCAAGAAGACCATTAGTATCCGGGGTATTGTGTGTATCTTGGTAGGTACGACCTGCTTTCTGGTGCCACTGATCCAAAGCCAGGAGGCCTATGCAGAACGCAAGAAAGCATCGGGGACGGTAACGGAGAGAACAGAGCTGGCAAGGGACCATATTCGGAGCACTGAATATAAACCTCCGATTCCCGTCGGTGAGATGGAAACCATTTTTGGGGTATACAGCAGCGATGATCCGGAATGGAACAATGCCACATTTTTCTCGGTCTGGCTCATTGAAAACTTAAATTTCATCGGTCATGCCGTTGTCACCTTTGAGGGAGGCGATCAAATATTTCTCACGGTGGAAGGCAAGCTTAAGGCGCTGAACGTCCATGACTGGTCCTCTGATCATGAAGGTTGGTTTGAAGGAGGTACAGGGAAGTTTAAGGGGA
>CAYSUA010000069.1:0-8882 GCA_964433795.1 uncultured Desulfobacteraceae bacterium
TCAATTCCTTCCATGGATTGTACAACTTCTCCTGGGCGGAAAGAAAAGCAACCAAGGCACCCAGCTCTAATCTTCCCTGCATGGCCAGGTATCCACCGATAATGAAAATTAGAAACGGGCTCAGATTATTGAAGAAGTTGTTCACCACTTTAACCAGTTGTCTGAACAGTGTCCACGTCACCCGGATTCCGTATAAACGATCCACCAGTGTGTCGAATTTTCGGTTTTCAATATCGTAGGCGCCGTTTCCGTGAATCTCATGAATACCGGTGATGGATTCCGCAATCCTGCTGGAAAGGGTCCGGGTGGTGTCCACCCGCTTTTTATTGGCATTGTTGGCCTTTTTCTGAAGGATCGGCAATAAAAAAAGAACAATGGGATAGATGGACAGGGACACGATCCCCAAAAGCCAGTTCAGCCAGATCAAATATCCGGCGAAAGCCAATAGGGTTAGAATATTGGTTACCGGAACAGCCACTGCCTGGCCCACAAATGTGCCGGAGGTTGCCAGCTCGTTTAACACGGATGTAACCACCATACCGGGTTGTGTCTTCCTGTAAAAATTGAGGGGAAGGGTGAGAATGTGGTGATACAGGGATTTCCGCATGTTGGCCAGTGCCCGCTGGCCGATCAGCACCTCGAGGTAGCTGGTCAGAAACTTCAGCCCGCCAGCAACAACCACCGCTGCCAGATAGATCCCGCAATAGATAAACAGCAAATCGATTTTCCTTAAATTGATCGCTTCATTGATAATTCTCTTCTGCATTTCCAGGGGAATCACTCGCGCGATAACAATAACCAGAATAATAAAAACCAGCATGATCTGAAGTTTTACGTTATCAGCAAATACCCAAGAGAAAATAGACCGTTTAACCACGGGGACATCCGCTCGTTTCATGACAGGTTCCTTATGTTTGTTTTTTATTGCAGGTGTTGTAGAATTCCGTTTTATTGTTCGGATCGGATCGTTTGGGACATCATAAAATGAATCGCCTCGGCCGGACTAACCTCCTGCCGAATGCAAGCGTATATCTATTTGATTAAATTATCTCGGTTGCGATAGAGTCTGGTGATTGTTTTAACTCTCTCTATTGACTCATAAAAACGGCAATTTAACAAGAGCCGTTAAAACAAATTTTGGATTTTCGATTGATGCTTTTTGATTCGAGGAATCGTCTTGCTTTATATTTTTCAATAAATTCAGTAGAATACCTATCGATTTTGGATTTCCGATTTTGGATTTACGATTTGCGTCAGATAAGGAAAATCATGTCACACCGGCAAGACATGGTCGATATGACGGCGCCAAACTCCTTATAAACGGAGGCCGCAATGCGTTTTCGCTGGAAGCTTCTTATTCTGCTATTGATCATTGCAATTCTGCCCCTGATCCTCGGAAGATCTTTTGGGGTCACCGTCGTGCGCAACCTCGGAGAAGAACTGGTCTCAAGGCAGCGCCGCGGACTTGTATCACACATGATAAACCGTATGCAGATTCTCGTTGACGGCTATTCTGAAGTTCTCTGGAGAGGACGAGAGCTATCGGAAATGGCGCTGCGGTTCCAGGTTCAGGAAGTAGAACGTATTTTGAGTTTGGAAAATGCACCGGTACCGGAAAAAGCCTATTTTGCGGAAGACTTCAATCAGGGGCAAAATGTCCCCATGGACATCATCCCGTCATCCTTTCACTTTCGGGCCGGCCGGGAAGATAAACTGGAACTCCTCAAAGTATCCTATTTGTCTCAGGTTTTTAATCTGGCCCCCGGAGTTAGAAAAGAAGATGTAGCGTCCGACATTGCACGCCTTTCGCTTATGACACCTACGTATCGAACCATATCGGAACCGATTAAGGGTCTGATTTTCTGGCAAAAAACCGTCCTTAAAACCGGCCTGCACAGTGCCTATCCCGGTCACAATGGGATCCCGCCGAAGCTCGATTCACGTATACAGCTCTGGTACATGCAGGCGTTAAAAGATGAGCACCTCTGGTCCAATCCGTATGTCGATCCGGCAACCCGGCAAGTTGTTTTAGCGGTTTCAAAACCGGTCAGGGGACTGAACGGAAACATCGCCGGGGTAACGTCAATCGTTATTCCCGTCGGCAATCTGCTGGACCGGAAGCTGCTGTTTAAAAACATGCCCCCGGAAACTCAAGCATTCATGGCGTATCTGGCGGAAGAAGCGGATACCGGCCGCAAAGGCATCCGTATTCTTGCCCGGGAAGAACATATCGATTTAACCCATCGGAGCTGGCGGGCGGAATTGAGTACCGAGTGGCTGACATCCGGAAATTCAGCGGAATTTCAGGCCATGGTGGAAGATTTCTCCACAGGCAAGAATAATGCGCGTCGTATGCCCTTTAAAGGACGGGACACTCTATGGGTCTATGGCGCCACACAAACGGGGGCTTTTCTCATTCTAATCACACCATATAAAGAATTACTAGCTCCGGCAATGGCTGCAGAAGAGTTCACCACAGGACTGATCGACAATATGATATCCATGACCGGATATTTCAGTATCGGTATTATCCTGCTGGTGGTGGCGCTGGCATTTTTATTTGCGCGTACGGTCTCCAGGCCGATGGATATACTGAGTAAAGGCGCCAGGAAACTCGCGGATGGAAAATTCGATACGCGGGTGGAAATTAAATCCAGTGATGAGTTCGGGGAAATGGGACGGGTATTTAACAGCGTGGGGCCCCAGCTTCTGGAACGATCTCAAATGCGGCAATCATTGGAATTGGCCATGCAGGTGCAGCAAAACCTTCTGCCCAAGGCCGATCCGAGGGTTGAAGGGCTGGATATTGCCGGAACCAGCATCTATTGCGATCAGACGGGTGGGGATTACTACGATTTTCTGGATCGCGGCGCGAATAAAGATGCGCGGCTCACCGTTGTGGTGGGCGATGTTTCAGACCACGGCATCCAGTCTGCCCTGTTGATGACCACCGCCCGGGCGCTGCTGCGGCAACGGTCTTTCCGGAAAGGCAGCCTGAAGGAGATTGTCTCGGATGTCAACCTGCAGCTCACCCGAGATATAGAAGAATCGGGCCAATTCATGACGCTTTTTTATTGTGAAATCGACGGTCATGAAAAGTGGATCAAATGGGTCCGTGCCGGTCACGATCCTGCAATCATTTACAACAAGACATCGGATTCCTTCCATGTGCTTATCGGGCAGGGTATTGCGCTGGGAATATTCGGAAACACGGATTTTGAGGAGTTGCAGCAACCGCTTGAGTCCGGGCAGATCATACTAATCGGAACAGACGGCATATGGGAAGCGATAAACCCCAAGGGAGAGCTGTTCGGAAAAGAGGCGTTTCAGAAAATCATTCGGGACAATGCCGACGAGCCGGCAAATCGAATTCTGACGGCGGTGATCGATGCGTTGGATTCATTCCGCTACCCATTGGAGCCGGAAGACGATGTCACCCTGGTGGTGATTAAGGTTGAAGGTTGACATTCGACAATCTGTGGCTATTGTCTTTGAAATTCTATAACCCAATGAAACGTTACTGGAATAATGGACCAGTCTTCCAACATTCCAATTGGGGTCGAAGCATACTATGTTTGATATGCCGAGGTTGTTTAACGCAGCAAATGAATGTGGGAAAAAATGAACCATGATGAAATTAGGTATTATCGGTCTTCCCGGTGTCGGGAAAAAGACCGTGTTTTCAGCTTTAACGCAGCAATCGGCTGACTCCGGGCGAACCGGAGAAAGCCAAATCGGAACCATTTCCGTACCGGATTCACGGGTCGACGTACTTGGTGAAATGTACGATCCCCAAAAAATAACCCATGCACAAGTGGAGTATTTTTTACCGGGAAATCCGAGAGGTGCTGGTAAAAAACATGCAGAAAGTATCTGGACACCGGTTCGGGATTGTCACGCACTGATCCATGTTATTCGAAATTTCAGAGGATCCGGATTCGGGGAACCCGATCCGTTCAAAGATTTTCAAACATTGGATCAGGATCTGCTTATTTCCGATATGGCATCTGTTGAAAAACGGTTGGAGCGGTTGGATCTGGATAAAAAAAGGGGGAAAAAGATCGATCCGGAAGAGCATTCGCTTCTCAGAGGGTGTTTGGTGAAACTTGAAGAAGAAATCCCGTTAAGAAAGGTCCCGGAGATATGTGAAGCACAGAAGCTTAGAGGCTTCGCTTTTTTTACAGCCAAGCCCGTATTGGTCCTGTTGAATAATGATGAGGATAACGATGAGATTCCTTCTCAAGTCCTGTTCCCAACGGATGAAACCGCCGTGGCAATAAAGGGAAAACTCGAACAGGAACTGGCACTGATGACCGCCGATGAGGCTGAAGAGTTTCTGGCCGTCTATGATATTAAAGCTTCTGCAATGGATCGGGTCATAAAAGAATCATACGAATTATTGGGATTGATTTCATTTTTCACCATTGGAAAAGACGAAGTCCGTGCCTGGACGGTGCGACGAGACACGGTTGCTCTGGAAGCAGCCGGTGCTGTTCATACCGATATGCAAAAAGGATTCATCCGGGCCGAAGTGCTTGCCTATGATGACCTGATGGATGCCGGCAGCTATAACGAAGCGAGAAAAAAAGGAACCGTCCGACTGGAAGGAAAAACCTATACCGTTCAGGATGGTGATATCATTGATTTTCGATTTAATGTGTAGGTTGATCGCTATACATGGTTGTTCTTCGGCGCGATCTTATCGGTTTGCGGGTTCAATTCCAGGGGAGTATCTGCCAGGTGTTTGGCATCAATTAAGTTTAAAATCTGGCTCATCGAGCTTCCGAGCTTTTGGACTTCACCCGGCTCCAGGTCGACCAATTCAGAGATCAATTTGATTTCAATGGGATCGGGCAGTTGTTGGCTCAACGCTTCTCCCTTCTCGGTAAGTTCGATAAGGGCAATTCGGCGATCTCCTTCTTTTCGAATACGTTCGACCAGCCCTTTCTTTTCCAGTCGATCGATAATGCCGGTGATGTTAGAGGGCGTTACATGCAGCTGGCGACTCAGATCTGCTGATGATTGAGGCCCGTCTTGGATCAGGCTCCGGAGCACACCGCTTTGAGACCCTGTAAGTCCGTACTGTCTGCTCATTCTAGAGGTATCCATGTAGACCGCTTTCACCAGTCTTCTGATAGCCCCAACTATTTCTTTGATCACCTTTTCGTTTTCAATGGTCAATGCCAGCTCCGATATAAACACTCAATCGTTTTTTTGCAGAGATTCCAATTATGCCTATTCAAAAAAGAATGCAATCAAAAAATGCACCCGCGCGATTTTTTTGACCGAGAGGGTGTGGAATAGGATGGAAGCTTCAGTTAAGCGTGAGCCTCCTGTCCATTCTGTCTTGTCTCCAGAAGATTATCCAACCAGTCCGGATCCATCTCGGGTACGGATGAAAGCAGCAGCTCGGTATATTCGTGATGGGGTGGGGTCAGAATTTCCTTCTTCACGCCCTGTTCCACGATTCTGCCTTCCAGCATGACTACGATCTCGTCGGATACGGCTTTAACCGTTGCCAAATCATGGGTGATAAACAGGTAGGAGACGCGCAATTCGTTTTGAAGATTCTGCAATAATTTCAATATTTCTTCGGCAACCAGCTGGTCCAGCGCTGAAGTGACTTCATCGCAGATAATCAATTCGGGTTCCGCGGCTAGGGCCCGGGCAATACAGATCCTCTGTTTTTCACCGCCCGACAGTTCGTCGGGCAGCCGATCGTAATATTTCTCCGACAGTTCGATTTTTTCGAGAAGTTCGATAATTCGGTTTTTTCTTTCCTTGCCGCTCATACCGAAGTAGAAAGAGAGCGGGCGTCCGATGATCTTGCTCACCTTCTGCCTGGGATTGATCGCCGTGTCCGGCATCTGGTAGATCATTTGCATCCGTCTGAGTCTGTTACGATCACGAGATTTTAAGGCCGGGGCCAATTCTTCGCCGTCAAAGACGACTTTCCCTTTAAATGGGGGGAGCAGTCCGGTTATCACCCGGGCCAGCGTGCTCTTGCCGCTGCCGGATTCGCCCACCAACGCCACGGTCCGGCCGCGTCTGACTTTAAGGTGAATGTCTTCCAGCACGTTCTCCTTCCCGGTATAGCTGGCCCAAACGTCTTTAACGTCTAAAATAACATCCTTTTCCGAAGCGGATAGATCCTTATCCTCCCTGAGGGTGCGGACGGAAAGCAATTGTCGAGTGTATGACTCTTTGGGACTTGCCAGCATTTTCCGAGTATCGCCTTCCTCAACCAAATTCCCGTATCTCAGCACCATGATCCGGTCGGCCAGTTGAGCCACAACAGCCAGATCGTGGGAGATATAGATGGCTGCCGTGTTGAACTGGCGGGTAATATCTTTGATGGCGGCAAGGACTTCGATCTGCGTGGTCACATCCAGAGCGGTCGTGGGCTCGTCAAATACAATGATATCCGGTTGGCAGGCCATGGCCATGGCTACCATGGCACGCTGAAGCTGTCCGCCGGAAACCTGATGGGGGTATCGATAGCCGATCTGTTCGGGATCCGGAAGCAATAAACGGTCATAAATATCGATGGCCTTTTCTTCCGCTTCCGACATACTCATAAGGCCGTGCTGGACCGGAGCTTCGGCATATTGTCTGATGAGGCGATGAGCCGGATTAAAGGATGCGGCTGCGCTTTGGGCGACATAAGCGATACGCGTCCCTCTGACTTTTCGCTTCACATCTTCCGAAGCCCCGAACAGTTCCATGCCGTCAAAGACAATGGAACCGGAAGCGATTCGACAACCTCGCCGGGTATAGCCCATGGCGGCAAGCCCAAGCGTCGACTTTCCGGCACCCGATTCTCCGATCAAACCGAGGACCTCACCCCTCTTTAACGTCATATCGATGCCCTTGACAATGGGCAACCATCGTTCCTCACTAAATCCTTCAATCTGGATGTTCTTGACCTTCAACAGTTCAGTCATTTCTTACCTTCCACGTTCTATCTGAGAGTTTGTCTCTCATAAGGAGAAAAATCTTAGTGTTAGAACCAACGGTTTCATTGTTCAGCACTTACTTTTCTGAAACCTGATACCCGACACCTGAAACCGCTTACGCGACTAATCCTTCATTCCACTGGCAATATGCAAAAACCAGTCGACAATAAAATTCACGCCTACCGTTAGGAATGCGATGGCACCTGCCGGCCATAACGGTGTAAAAATTCCGAAAGTAATCGCACCCGAATTTTCACGAACCATACCGCCCCAGTCCGCCGTCGGCGGCTGGATGCCAAGGCCCAGAAAGCTTAGGGCGGCGATGAATAAAAATACAAAACAGAACCGCAGCCCGAATTCCGCCACCAGGGGCGGCATGGCATTCGGCAGAATTTCGTGGCGCATGAGCCACCATATGCCCTCGCCGCGAAGTCGTGCAGCTTCAACATACTCCATGACCTCGATGTCCATGGCAACGGCCCGTGACAGGCGATACACCCGGGTCGAATCCAGCAAAGCGATCACGACGACCAGCTTCGGTATGGAGTTGCCGACCACCGCCAGGACAACCAGGGCAAATATGAGGACCGGAATGGCCATCAGGATATCCACCAGGCGGCTCAATATCAAATCGGTCCAACCACCCAGCGTCGCCGCGAAAAACCCGCAGATAATCCCGACGACAAAGGAAAACACCGTAATCACAAAGGCGATGGCGATGGTGTTGCGGGCGCCATAAAGCAGGCGGGTAAACATGTCGCGGCCGATATGATCGGTGCCCAGAAGATGTTCGTTGCTCATCGGCATCCAGACATCACCCACCACCTCTGTCTCACCGTAAGGGGCGATTACCGGAGCCAGTATGGCAGCCACGATATTCAACAGGATCATTGCAAGACCGATCCGGGCAATGATCGGTGATTTTCTGAGCAACTTGAAAAAGGCCATACAATGTCTCTCTTTATCTAGGGTTTCGCAGTCTGGGGTTGCTGATAATTGAAAGTACATCGGCGGTCAGGTTGAGGCCGATGTAAATCGAAGCAAATATAAGCCCGCAGGCCTGGACCACCGGTATATCCCGTTTGGACACCGAGTCCACCATCAGTTGGCCTAAGCCCGGATAGACAAATACCACCTCCACGATAACGACACCGACAACCAGGTAGGCCAGATTGAGGGCGATCACATTAATCACCGGTGAGAGCGCATTCGGAAAGGCGTGCATGACGATGACCCGGACGCGTTGAATGCCCTTTAATCGAGCCATTTCGATAAAGGGGCTGGCCAGGATATTGATGATGGCCGCCCGCGTCTGGCGCATCATGTGAGCCACGACAACCATTGTCAAGGTCAGGCAGGGCAGAACAATGGCGTGAATTTTCTGCCAGAACGACATCTGGTCGTTGATATTGGAGATGCTCGGGAAAATGATCAATTGCACCGAGAGCAGGGCAATCAAAATATAAGCCACAAAGAATTCCGGAAACGAAATGGTACTGAGGGTCGCTATGGAAATGGCACGGTCAAACAAACTGTTGCGGTAAAGGGCGGCGAGAATTCCCAGCAAGATGGCGACGGGGACGGCGATCGCAGCGGCCGAGAGGGCTAGAAACATCGTGTTGGCAAATCGCCAGCCGACCAAATCGACCACCGGCCGTCCGTTGGCGAGGGATTTGCCCAGATCTCCCTGCATTAAGTCGCCGAGCCAGGCAAAATAACGCTCGTGCGGTGGGAGATCGAGTTTGAGTTCCTTGCGAAAGGCGGCCACGGTTTCCGGTAGTGCATTCTGCCCCAGGATTTCCTCGGCCAGATCACCGGGCAGGGCTTCCACGCCCATAAAAAAGATGATAGAGATGGTAAACAAGGTTAGGATTCCCAGGCCGAGGCGCTTGGCAACCAATCCAAAAACAGAGTCCATTTTAACCG
>CAYSUA010000069.1:8892-15236 GCA_964433795.1 uncultured Desulfobacteraceae bacterium
TGCCGTCCCGCACGCAGTACGGGACGGCAACATGCATTCTATTAGGCGAACCACCAGCGCTCGGGGGTACGCATGCCATCCAGAGCCATGTGCCCTGAGATTGGTCCATGGGCCAGCTTAGCTGAACTGGCTTCAACCATCTGGTTGAACATGGGAACAATAGTTCCGCCGTCATTTCTGCATATTTCCTGCATTTCCCCGTAAAGCTTCATGCGTTTATCTGTATCCAGCTCTGCCCTTGCGTCTATCAGCAGTTCGTTAAACCGTTTATTTTTCCAGTGGGTATCATTCCAGGGGGCCCCATCTGAGTATGCAACGGAGAACATCATATCTTCAACGGGACGTCCGCCCCAGTAACACATGCTCCACCCTTTTTTCATCCAGACATTGCTCCAGTAACCGTCATTAGGCTCCCGGACCACATTTATCTTGATGCCTGCTTTTTTAGCCTGTTCCTTGATGAGGACGGAAGCATCCACTGCTCCGGCAAATGCAGCATCCGCAGCATGCAGATTAAAGACATGGTCCAGCATGCCTGCTTTTTTCATATAAAATTTAGCCTTTTCCGGATCATATTTTCTTTGCTCAAGGTTTTTGGCGAAATATTTATTTACCGGTGCAATGGGATGATCATTGCCGGGTTCGCCATAACCGCGTAATATTTGTTTCACTAATTCTTCACGGTTAACCGCAAGCTTTAATGCCATGCGAACATTGTTGTCACCGTATGGTTTTTGATCGACCATCATGGGGATGGTGTAGTGTGCGGTTCCCGTTGTTGCTGTGACATTTATCCCCGGCATCTTTTTCATGAGATGTACTGTTTTGAGTTCAACACGATCCATGTAGTGTATCTGGCCGGTCTTTAATGCATTTGTTCTGGCATTGGTATCGGAAATAGCCAGGGTTTCGACCTCATCAAAATGGGCTCTTCCTTCTTTCCAGTAATTGGGATTGCGTTTTGCAAAAGCCCTGACACCCGGTTCCCAGCTTTCCAGAATATACCCCCCGGTACCGACGCCCTTTTCAAATTCCGGGCCTTTAGTTCCAGCGGGACAAATGGTCAAGTGATAGTCGCCCATGACAAACGGAAAATCAGCGCTGCCACCGGAAAGCTCAAAGATAACTTCATTTTTTCCGTCAGCTTTGATATTTACAACATTTTTTAAATATCCTTTAGCTGCAGATTTGGATTTTTCGCCCAGATGGTGGTTTATGGAAAAGACCACATCCTCTGCCGTCATGGTTTTGCCATTGTGAAATTCTACGCCCTTGCGCAGCTTAAACGTCCACACTTTTGCATCTGGAGTTGAGTCCCAGGACTCGGCAAGTTCAGGGATGGTATTGAAATTGTGATCGATTTCCACAAGACAGTTTCTGATCTGCCAGTTGACGTTCTGGTTATGGTTGGAAGTCAGCGTTCCAGGGTCCATGGAATCAGTGGTTGATCCGCCGGACATCCCTAATATAAAACGTCCTCCTTTTTTGGGTGTCGCCGCTTTAGCCGTGCCGCTCAGCAATGCGGGTGACACGGCGGCCATGAGCCCTATGGCTGATACCCGGGTGATGAAGTCACGTCTGCTGATGTTTCCTTGGGATAGTAAGCGTTCCAGTTCTTTCAGTTTCGACATGGTTCCCTCCTTTTTGACTAATGGTTATGGGTCATTACGATCGCTCATTTTAGCCAATAAACAACGTCCTTTTCTAAAAACAGATCAAAAAGTGTACCTTTTAAATTAAAACACCACATTAACAGATTGGTTACTACAGGAGGTGCTCAACTCACTGTGACTATATTCTGCACGTCATGTTGGACGGCGTCATATACAGTTTTCGGCTCAGGCCAGCCTAGGAGGGCGATACGCTCATGAACAGTATTTTCAGAGCTTTCTATTACTGCTTCATTCCCTGTAAACATGATTCGCCACCTGAGGTTTTTTATATAAATAACGATATAAATAGTCAAGACTTTAATAATTCTTAATTAAATCATTAAATTTTAGATAGTTACAACTTACATGGCACAATAAATGGGGATGAGCGATCATACTTGATAAAGAGCGCTTTTTCCCTTAAATTACCCGGTATGGGATATGTGTTTGATTTCCAAGATGCGCTTCACTATGAACAGTTGATGAGCCGGCCGGAAAACCGACTCGCGGTTGCTCGTGAAGCCCGGTTACTGCTGGATATGCTGAAACCGATGGCCGGAAAGACTGTATTGGACATCGGTTGCGGGATCGGTATGAATTTCCGACCGCTTTTCGATGAGGGACTCCAGGTAACGGGACTCGACGCTTCTCCCTATATGATAGACATTGTGGAAAGAAAATTCGGCAACCGTGTAGATCTTCATCGGGTGAAGGCTGAAGATCTCCCCTTTGATGACAACACGTTTAATTACGCCTGCATGACCAATACATTGGAGTTTGTTGAAGATCCTCAACGGGTGCTTGAAGAGGCCTGCCGGGTAACCAGAGGCAAACTCTATATCGGTATCCTCAATCGATATGCCATAAACGGTATCCAACTTCGGGTTAAAGGTGTTTTTACAGAAACCATATATAACCGGGCCAAATTTTTCAGCGTCTGGGAATTAAAGAAAATGGTCCGAAACTTAATGGGTGATGTTCCCATATCATGGCGCACGGCGTGTCAATTACCGACAATGTTTGGTCAAATGGCCCATAAAATCGAGCAAATCAATGCTGTGCAGCGCTGTCCGTTCGGGGCATTTGTGGGAATGGTAATCACCCTGGTCCCGCGGTTTCGAACCAAGCCCCTTTCACTCAGATACCGTCCCAAGCGTACAACCAGTGAAGCAACAGGATAGAATTTTGCTTCACTCAAAATTGGAATAATGGAATGGTGGAATGATGCATAAGGATTCATGAAAAATGGAAGCTTACCTTTGGGAACCGCTTGAAGACCAAGCCGTAAAATGCAACCTGTGTAATCATCGATGCGTCATCAAACCGGGGAAAAGAGGAATCTGCAGTGCTCGTGAAAATCAATCCGGCGTGCTCCATTCTCTAGTTTATGGAAAAGTTATTGCACGAAATATCGATCCCATTGAAAAGAAACCCTTGTTTCACTTCCTGCCCGGAAGCCTTTCCTATTCCATCGCCACAGTGGGATGTAACTTCAAGTGCCGGTTTTGCCAGAATGCCGACATTGCGCAGATGCCGAATGACCGCAGCGGATTGATCATGGGAGACGAGACATCTCCCGAAGCCATTGTGGACGGCGCATTAAAGGCAAATTGCAAAAGCATTTCATACACCTATACCGAACCCACCATTTTTTTCGAATTCGCATACGATACCGCAAAGCTTGCGCATGAGGCCGGTCTCAGCAACGTCTTTGTGACAAACGGCTATATGACCGCAGAAGCGCTGGATATGATTCACCCCTATCTGGATGCGGCAAATGTGGATCTGAAAGCGTTTAATGACGATTATTATAAGAACCTCTGCAGCGCCAAGCTGGAGCCGGTAAAAGAGAGCCTGATAAAGATGAAAGCGCTGGGGATCTTTGTGGAGGTTACCACATTGATGGTGCCGGGTCTCAATGATGACCCAAAGGAGCTTGAAGCGCTTGCAGGGTTTCTTGCGGAAGCTCTGGGGCCTGAAACGCCCTGGCATGTGAGCCGGTTTCATCCCACCTACCGGCTGAAAGATCGATCTCCGACACCGGTGGGAACCCTTATAACAGCACGTGAAATCGGTTTGAACGCAGGGCTGAGATATGTGTACACCGGAAATGTGCCGGGAGAAGAAGCGGAAAACACGTTTTGTTATCAGTGCGGAAAAGCGGTCATCCAACGATGGGGATTTCAGATTAGAAAATATGATATCGATGCAGGCCAATGTAAATCCTGCGGCACTGAAATCGATGGAGTCGGTCTTTAATTAAACGTCTCGGAATTTCTACCCATTATCCCAGAACGCCTTGTTTCATTCTTCCAGTACTCCAGCATTCCAGCATTCCATTTGGGGTGAAGCCCCTAACTTGTCCCTCTACTCGCTTCGTAGCATTTTCTCTCCATATAGGTAGACGTTCTGGTGTCGTAAACCGCTTCATTTTCATGAATATATTTGGGGGGCCCTTCCCAGGCACCGCAGGCCAGCACCACGGTTTCTCCCAATGTGAACTTCCCTCCACAGGCTGCACAGCCTTCCTCGTTCAGCTCATTCACCTTTCCCAAATCCAGCATCATTTTAAATTTATCTTTGCTCATGGGAAACCTCCCTTCTAACCACTCAGATGAATCTGATTCCTTAACCGTTCCGCCGACTTTTCATCCCGATAGGAAACGACGGTCACCGGAGATTGTCTGAATAATCCTTCTGCAACAGATCCCACCAGTACTTTCCGTAAACCGGTTCGACCCTTTGTACCCATCACAATCATGTCGGCTTCTTCTTCAAGGGTGATCCGCAATAGTTCGTCTATGGGATTTCCCACGCAAAAAATGGTCCGGATTCTATCCGTCGGCAGCGTGGAAGCTTTCATATATTCCGCCAGAAGCTTTTTGCGCCCCTTTTTTACATTCTCCACATATTGACTGCCGTCAATATCATAGCCCATGGTAGAGACGGTCTCCACCGCATTTACATCTCGGGAATTGATGACATTGGCCACAATCAGTTCCGAATTGAAAGTAGTTGCCAGCTTGCCGGCATAGTTGAATATACCTTCTGCATAATCGGAAAAGGCGAGAGCGACCAAAATTCTCTTAACTTCGTCCATAAAATCCCCTGTTACATGGGATATCTCATACATCGTCCTTTCGGCTCACATCCATTGAGCGGCTACATTCCATGTTCTGAGAAATACTTAACAGCGCCCGGATGCAGTTTTATTCCGGCATCATCCTTCTCCTTCCGTACCCTTTCCTCAGAAAATGGAGCCAGCGCCGGATGTGCGCGCTTCAGGCGATTTCGATTGCTGTAAATCGCATCCATGATCCTGTAGACCGTTTGTTCATCGATGTCTTCCGAGACAACCAGCATCGCTCTTGTCCCGAACGTTTTCACACCCTTTGGTTGAGACGGATACGTATCGGCAGCAATGGTGGTTTTCCAAAATGCGGGATGATCGTTGACCAGTTTCTCAATGTCGTTATCATCCAAGTTCACCAGACCGGCCTTACAGAGCCTGAACAGTTGCTGCAGTGATGAATCGGGGTGCACGCCGATGTGTACCATCGCCTGTACCGTTCCGTGACAAAATGCCATGGTATCCTGTGACTGGGAAGCCGGGAGCTTTTCTACCAGACGAAAATCTCCTTGCGACCAGTTTTTAGCTTTCATAATCGTATCCACCGCAAGATGCTGGAGCGATCTCGGTGCACCGGCATTAATCCGCTTTCCTTTCAACTCTGCCAGTGAAGTGATTCCCGCATCACCGCGAACAACGAGGGCAACGGGAACATCATAAAGCGGAAAAAGAGCGCGTTGATTATCGTAGCTGATATCAAGAAACTCGAAATAACCGGTTTTGTTCATCGCATCGTGCAGCATGCGTGAATCGATCAGACCAATATCCAGGGAACCGCCCTGAAGGTTTGTGAGATTGTGCACGTCATCGGACGCCGGAACTGTTTTGCAGTTCATATCCTCTGCGTGTTTGTTAATTATCCTGCATATCGTTCGACCGGTAAAATGAGAAAATGTTCCGGTCTCTCCGGTGCCGATAAGGATATCGAAGGCATTAGCGGGAAAAGGGAATAATAAGATTGATAAAAACAAGAAAATGATAGGCGCTCGCTTGAAAAACCGGATGAAACAGTTGCGCTTTGCATGTTTGTTGGTAATCATGTTTTCCTCCGCGAGATTATGATCGGGAGCAAGGGAGTCTAAACCTCTATATTCCGCAGCCATAGCACGGAACAGTTGGCGTTATCCGCAACTCTCTGAGAGCAGGATCTGCTGAAAGCTTCGTTGATCTCATGGCCACGGTTATGAAAGACCACAATCAGGTCTGCTTCCCACTTGTCTGCGGCTTTTATTATCGCTTGCCAGTTAGTCCCGGTCCTTACGGTGTATGAAACGGATTCGGTGCAATTGTCTTTGATGAATTTCTCCAGAGATTCCTTAAATCTATCCGTAAGCTCTTTTCGGACTTCAGTAGAGATATGGGATGCCACAATCGGCATTCCAAAGCCCGGCATCACGCTGACCAGCCGAATCTCGGCTCCGCTCGGTTTGGCAATCTCGGCTGCTTGCCGGTAAACCGCCGCGGCTGTTTCGGGATAATCGATATCAACCGGTACAAGAATTTTTTTAAACATAATCTACCTTCCATTAACCTAATCCGGACAAGCCGGAAAAGTTACAAGT
>CAYSUA010000070.1:0-15080 GCA_964433795.1 uncultured Desulfobacteraceae bacterium
CTGACAGGTGACAAAGATATTGTCATCTGGGGTGACGGTAAACAAACCCGCAGTTTCATGTACATTGACGATTGTGTAAAAGGTATCCTGGACATCATGTACAGTGATATCGAAGAACCAATTAATCTGGGCAGCAGCGAAATGGTTTCAATAAATAAGCTGGTAGACATTGTTGAAGATATTGCCAAAATAAAACTAGATCGAGAATATGATATCGATGCTCCAAAAGGTGTAAGAGGACGTAACAGTGATAATACACTGATTAAGCAACACCTGGATTGGGAACCATCTATCCCATTAAAAGACGGGATGCAAAAGACTTATAATTGGATAAAAAAACAGATGACGGCGTAGCACGGATACTATTCAGGAATACCATATGAGTAATAAAAAAGTACTGGTAAGTGGTTTTTATGATTTACTGCATGGTGGACACATTGCCTTCTTCAAGGAAGCGGCTAAATACGGTGATTTGTATGTATCCGTAGGTTCGGATACCAACATACGGCTTCTGAAAAACCATGGCACTTATTTTCTAGAACAGGAGCGTATTTATCTTATCAATGCCGTCAAATATGTGAAAGAGGCTTTTGTGGCCACAGGCAGTGGAATGCTTGATTTTGAACCGGAACTGAAACGAATTAAACCTGATTATTTCGTGGTCAATAAAGATGGCTACCGTGATGATAAGAAGGAATTATGTAAAAAATACGGTGTCGAACTTGTACTGTTAGACCGCATTCCGGAAGAAGGTCTTCCAGCACGGTCAAGCTCGGAAATAAAGCACAATCTGCGGTTCCCAAACCGCGTCTGCCTGGCAGGCGGTTGGCTAGATCAACCCTGGGTATCAGAAATTCATTCCGGGCCGGTGGTAGTAGTAGCCTTGTGGCCAACGGTTGATTTCGAAGATCGTTGTGGGATGGCATCCAGTTCGCGAAAAGTAGCAAAGAATATTTGGGGTAACCAACTCCCAGATGGTGATCCCGAAGAAAACGCTCGCATTCTCTTTGGGGCCGAAAATCCTCCAGGTTCGCCATATGTCTCCGGATCCCAGGATCAGTTGGGCTTGTTTATGCCCGGAGTAAACAAGCTTTGCTACGACGGTAAATTTTGGCCATATCAAATTAACTCAGCCGTTGATAAGGAAACCTGTGACTGGTTGTCTAATGTTTTGTATATGGTGTATTTCCAGAAAAGACCAGACGGATATAATCCGCTGTTGGAACAAAATGTGACCAAGTCCGGTGTAGAAAAACTGGCAGCATCCGGTGAATTATGCTGGCAAAGTATTCTAAAGCGTGATGTGAAAGGCTTGGGTGCTTCCCTGACTCAGACATTGAAGGCGTGGCACGAAATACTTCCCCTGACTGTGCCGGATTATGCCTGGGAAGAAATCAGAAAATATGATCATTTCCCGGGTGCCACATTTTCCGGTTCTGGCGGGGGTTATGTGATAGTAGCGTCTGAAGAGCCGGTTGATGGCGCCTTTAAAGTTAAAGTACGTTATTGAATTCTATTCCCATAAAAATATGGACTTTGGAATTTCTCTAAAACTCATATTAGTTTCAGGACAGGAGCCCGTGGTATTATTCTCCAATATGGGTAATAACTATTGGTTCAGCTGAATATAATTAATGTAAAGACTTTACAACGGTGATGATTTTCGGGTGTAAAGATGATACTAATCGTAAATGGTGAACGAATAAGTTCACAGCAGGTCCAGGATGAAATTAAACGCTTGGAACCTAATTACAAGTCAATGTTTCCAGATCAGAATCCAGAAGAACAGACCAGTCAGCTGGCTGAATGGGCACGAGAAAATCTAATCGAAAGCGTTTTACTAAAACAGGCTGCGATAAATGATTCCTGTGAAATACCAGTTGAACAGGTCGATACAGCATTTGAAAAATTGAAAGCTGACCATGGCGGTGATGAGCAGTTCTATCAGACTTGCGGTTTAACCAACCATGATGACAAATATATTAAGGATGACCTGGTACAGCAACAACGATTGGATCGACTGATCGTCGAACTTCAGGCTCAGGCCTCCCAACCAACCGAAGAGGAGACACTGGCATATTACCAAGCCAATCCTGATCAGTTTCTGCTCCCTGAGATGGTCCATGCTGCACATATCGTAAAGCATATCGAAGGTTTTCGCACCCGGGTGGAAGCTGAAAATGAAATCCGTGAATTGTGGTCAAAAATGCAGGAAGATCACAGTTTCGAGGAACTGGCTGGAATTGGTTCTGATTGCGCTGATAATAGTGGTGATTTAGGGCTATTCCCTAGAGGGCAGATGGTGGAGGAGTTCGATCAAGTGGTTTTTAATCTAGAGCCCGGTACCACCAGTGACGTGTTTGAGACGGCCTTTGGTTTCCATATTGTCAAGGTCTACGAGCACCATCCTCCCCGTTCGGTCGATTATTCAGAAGTGCAGTTGCAAATTAGTGAAAAACTGTACAAAGACCGTAAAACCGAACAAATTGAATCCTACGTTGATAGCCTGAAACAGAACGCCCGCATAACCTATCGTCCATATGATGGAAAACCCGTCAAATTCCTGACCTCGATTCTGATCAAACCCTCCGGTCCTGATTGCAATCTCGACTGCGACTATTGTTTCTACCTGGAAAAGGCCGATCTGTACCAGGAATCGAAAAAGCACCGCATGGACGAGGAAACGCTGGAAATATTGATAAAGCAGGCAATTCAGCAGTCTGAAGGACCTCTGTTGTTTGGTTGGCAGGGAGGAGAACCTACCCTGATGGGCCTGCCTTTCTTTCGGAAGGCCGTGGAGTTCCAGGGAAAATACGGGTTTGGGCGCAAAATTGGCAATAGCTTACAGACAAATGGAATTCTAATCGACCGGGAATGGATCAGCTTTTTGAAGGAAAATAATTTTCTAGTTGGTTTGTCCATTGATGGTGCCGAATATGTCCACGATAAGTACAGAAAATTCCGTAACGGTGAAAAAAGCTGGCAGAAAGTGGTGGATAACGCCGAATTGATGCTGAGGTCCGAAGTATCGATTAATGCCCTGTCCGTGGTTAACGATTATTCGGTGCATTACCCAGAAGAAACCTATAATTTTCTCAAAACGCTGGGTTTTCGGTACATGCAGTTTATTCCCGTGGTGGAAACCGACCTAAATCATCCTGAATCAGCTGCTCCCTTTTCAGTCAATCCCACTGATTTTGGAAATTTCCTGTGTCGAATATTTGATCTCTGGCGAGCAGATTTCAGAGATGGAGTGGCCACAACCTCGGTCAGACATTTTGATTCAGTATTCCATACTTATGTTGGGTTGGATGCCCCCGAATGTACTCTGTTGAAACAATGCGGTAATTATGTTGTAGTGGAGCATAATGGTGATGTGTATGCCTGCGATTTTTTTGTTGAAAAAGACTGGAATCTAGGTAACTTGCAAGATGATGATCTGATAATGATGCTGAACAGCGAAACACAGGATAAATTTAGTGGTCTAAAGGCCGATATTCATCCTGAATGCCAGCAGTGTCATTGGCTGCGGCAATGTCGCGGTGGTTGTACCAAAGACCGAATCCGTGACCCACGTGATAATAGTCTGAGTCATTTCTGCTCGAGCTATAAGATGTTTTTCAACCATGCCGATGAGCAATTGAAACAACTGGCCGCCGAATGGAAGCAGCGACAGGAGATGGTAGAAAAAACCCCCTCTAGGACGGTAGAGAAAAAAATCAAAGTGGGTTGATGACCCCTGTCCCTGTCACAGCGGTCGGAAGTACAAGTCTTGTTGTGGTAAATAACTATTACTAATGATATCCGGTGGTTAAAAGGTGTAGCTATTAGATTAATAACAGCATTAGTTTATTTGGGATATAGTATATATTTAGTATATTAGGTATGAAGCATAACCAGATTTCGCAACAATTAACTTTAATCAGGAGATGATAGTTTGGTAATTGATCAACAAGATCCAAAACCATTTTATAAACAGATATCTGAGGACATAGTTGACCGGATTAGATCTGGAAAACTAAAAATTGGTGATAAGCTGGAAACCCAGCATGAACTGGCCAGGGAATATGATGTAAGTCTAATTACGATCAAGAAAGCATTATCAGATTTGATTACTAATGGGATTCTATATGCCCGTATTGGTAAAGGTACTTACATAGCCCGCCGCCCGTCAAAGATAGATTATTCCAAGCACTTGACGATCGCCTATGTTTTGAAGGATTTGGATAATCCTTTTTATCAGGGTATTGTATCTAGCGTGGAGCGGAATTTATCCAAAAATGGATGCAATCTGATGTTGTACTCGTCTGATAATCGGCGTGAATTGGAAGAACAGAAGATACGGTATTTCGTGGAAATGGGGGTCAGTGGCCTGATCCTTGGTTCAATGTCGCACATCCATTACACCAGCACGCTGATCAAGCAGCTCCAGGAGGAGAACTTTCCCTTCGTCATGGTCTCCTATACTGATGATCCCTCCATCTGTTTTATCGGAACTGATCAGAAGTACGGTGGATTTATCGCCACCGAGCACCTGATAAAAGCTGGCTACAAAAGTATTGGCTATGTGAATGGAGAAGAGGGGAATCTGGTGGGTGAAACCCGTAAAGAGGGATATCTGGAAGCACTGGATAAATATAAATTGGCACCGGACGATAGGTATTTATACCGGATTAAGGTGAGTAGCAAGCGCGATGACTTCCAGTCTGGTTATAGTGTCGGTGTTGAATTTTGTAAGTCCACCGAACGTCCACGGGCCATGTTTATTTATAATGATCTATCAGCCCTTGGATTCATCAATGCTCTGAGCGAATTTGATCTATCGGTGCCTGATGATGTGGCCATCGTGGGATTCGATGATATTGCCATGGGGCGCTCTTCGGCCATACCGCTGACGACGGTTCACCAGCCCACCGACAAAATAGGTAAGCTGGTCGTGGAACAATTACTGCAGCGAATCAGCCGTAGTACCACCACCAAGGCCTGCAAGCATCTGAAACCGAAGCTGGTGGTGAGAGAATCCTGTGGATCAAAATAAGTAAACCAAACAATTTACTCCTTACTTTTAATCGGTCTGTTAATCTTTTCCGGCTGTACCAATCAGGTAGCAAAACTTGATATCCTACCGGTACAGGAATTCAAAACTGATCAACCACTAATACCTGAAGCCATACTGAATTTACCATCGGAGCGGATGGAGGAATGGAATGATTGGAAGTTCGGCCTGTTTATTCACTGGGGTCCCTGGTCACAGACTGAAATTGGTGCTATCTGGCAGATCGTAAAAAAGGACTCACCCGCAGAACGGGAAAAACGCTTCGAGCTTTATAAAACATTTAACCCGACCGAATTTGACGCCGATGAATGGGCACAGGTAGCTAAAGATGCCGGGATGCGCTACGTGGTCTTTACCACTAAGCATCATGATGGGTTTTGTAACTTTGAAACCGGTCAGACCGATTTTAAAATTACTAATCCTGAATGTCCATACAGTGGGAGTTCGAATCCGGACATCACGGGCGAAATTGTGCGCGCATTTCGGGAAAAGGACATGGCGGTCGGCCATTATTATTCTCATATTGATTGGCATCACCCCCAGGGTAAATATTTTTCTCGGCCCCACTGGGATTTTGACGAATCAATGGTAATTAGCCACCCGATGGATTGGACTAAATTTGCCGATTTTCAAAAAGAACAGATGCGTGAATTAATGACAAATTATGGCCCGATTGATATTGCTTGGTTTGATATTAGATGGCCTTTCGTATCGCGTGATGTTGACGGTATTCATCATCGAATTAATAATCCCCAGGTAAAAGAGGACATGTTGGAAATTGTCCAGATGATGCGCAAGATTAATCCGGAAATGATTATCAATGACCGCGGAGTTCATGATTGGGGTAATTTTGCAACTCCTGAACAGAAAATACCCAAAGTTGCTCCGGCAGGTTACTGGGAGACAAATATGACAATATCTGATCCTAATCGACGGAAATCCGGTGGGTTCTGGTACAAAGGACCAGATGCACTCTATAAATCCCGGAATGAATTAATGCAGGTAATGGCAGAAGTATTCTCAAAGGGGGGTAATTTCTTGCTGAATGTAGGTCCTCAACCGAGCGGAAAAATTCCCCAGGGTGAAATTGACAGATTGAAAGAGATTGGTGATTGGATGAAAATCAATGGTGAAGCGGTTTATGGCAGTAAGCGTAGTCCCTTTACGACAATACCGGATTGGGGATTTATTACAAGGATGGGACAAAAACTTTTTCTTTGGGTATTTGATTGGCCTGCTTCTGGAGAAACACTGGCTTTGCCGTTTGACAATCCTGTTACCAAAGCCTGGCTGCTGGAGGGGGGAAGTTCAGTAAAAGTAAATAAGAATAAGGGGAACGCCACCACACTACGTTTACCAGAATTTGCTCCTGACAGTGTGGTGTCAATCATCGCTGTGGAAGTCTCTGGCAACCTTCCGTGATCATATAAACGTAGATTTGAAAGAAATAATATAAAGCAGAAAATTATGAAAAGAAAACTATTGACTTATTTACTGATGTTACTTAGCTAATATTTTATTTTGGCTCAGAATAAAACAAAGGTGTATTTCGTAGAATTTAAGGGGGAGAGGGAAATAACAGCAAACCCTATAAAACAGTATGAGGGCAAATCAAACAACGAAAAGCCAATCACAATTCGGATATATTCTGAGATATATTTCCAAACAATGGAAGGAATTGGAGGAGCATTTAATGAAATCGGGGGTGAGGCATTAATGTCACTGCCAGAAGATCAAAGGAACGAAGTAATGAAAAATCTATTTTCCGAGGATGGTGCTGGCTTTACGTTTTGTCGTACGGCTGTTGGTGCCAGCGATTTTGGTATTGATGCCTATAGCTACAGCGAAGTAGAAGGAGATTATAAAATGAAAAAGTTTTCTATTAAAAGGGAGAAAACTACTCTACTCCCCTATATCCAAATGGCCTATAAATATAACCCTACATTGAAGTTGTTTGCGTCTCCACGGAGCCCTCCAGGATGGATGAAAGAATCGGGTTTTATGAATGGAAAAGGTGATAAAAGCAAGCTAATAGATAAACCAGAAATATATCAGGCTTATGCGCTCTATTTCTCTAAATATATTCAGGCCTATGCCAAAGAGGGGATTCAGATTAACCGGTTGATGATACAAAATGAACAGGATGCAACCACTAAATACCCCTCTAATTATATGCCTCCTTCCGAAATGGGAAATTTTGTAATTGATTATTTGCGTCCTCAATTTAATCAAGACAAAATTTCAACAGAAATCTGGGCTGGCACCTTTCGAACGGCAAAAAAATTAGGAGTGCTTGAATTTGTAACAAATACCAAATGGAGAGAGAGTGTTAAAGGAATAGGGATTCAATATACGACTTCTGATCAGATAATGAACATTAAGACACTATACCCAGAGGTGCAGTTATTTCATACCGAGGGACATTGTCATGGTGGAGAGAACAGTATTAAACACGCATTTGATCGATTCGATGAAATTGCATCATACGTAAATTATGGAGTCTCCAATTTCTGCTATTGGAATATGATTTTAAATGAAACCTGTAAAAGTGGATGGGGTTGGAAACAAAATTCACTGATAAATATCAACCGTGAAAATAAAAGAGTTACGTACAACCCAGATTATGCTGCACTGGTTCTTTTTAGCAAGTTTATTCGTCCGGGTATGCAGCGAATTGCCTCCACTTTCCAGCATCATAAGGGTAAGAACACCATGACCTTTATTGATCTGAAAAAGGATATTACAGTTTTTTTAAAGAATGAAAGTGATAAACCAGTCACGTATAATTTAAAAATTGACGATAAACAATCTAACTTAGTTGATATTTCTGCAAATTCACTGGCTGCTGTTCAAATTAGAAGAAAGTAAATGATATGATAAATACAAATTCAGAATTTGTAGTTGAAATGCAGGGAATCACCAAGCGTTTCCCTGGCGTTTTAGCTCTGGATAAAGTTGATTTTCAACTGAAACCAGGTGAAGTACATGTATTGTTGGGAGAAAACGGCGCAGGGAAAAGTACTTTGATCAAGGTACTTAGTGGTGCCCATCTTGCTGATGAGGGTAGAATTCAAATTGAGGGGCAAGCAGTTGATATCAGCTCTCCTCATTCGATGTTAGAAAAGGGATTGCGTTTTATTTATCAGGAACTGAATCTAATCCAAGAGATTGATATTGCCCGAAACATGTTTTTAGGGATGGAACCAATGAAATCGCGTTTCCTGGGTATTATTGATCAGAAAACCTTGTATAAACGGGCTGAATATTATCTTGAGAAATTTCATGTAAATCTTGATCCTTATTGTCTGGTGGGTGATCTGAGTGTCACGCAACAGAAAATGGTAGAGATCGCACGCGCTCTGGTTACCGATGCCAAGGTCCTGATTCTAGATGAACCTACAGATGTGCTGGAAGACAGCTCACGTAATGACTTATTTGATATTATCCACAAATTAAAGACCGAACAGAATGTGGGGTTTATTTACATCTCCCACCGCTATCAGGAAGTGTTTGAGCTTGGTGACAGGGTAACAATCTTACGTGATGGCCAGAATGTAGGTACTTACCTGCTCAAGGATTTAACGCTTGATGATATGGTGGAAAAAATGATTGGAGGACAGATCAATCGCAAATTTCCAAATCTTCCGGAGCCTATGAAAGCTGAAGCACTGAAAGTGAAAAATCTGGTTTCCGGAGATCTGCTGTCTCAAGTCAGCCTTACAGTGAGGAAGGGAGAAATTCTTGGCATCACCGGTTTAATGGGCGCCGGCAAAACTGAATTGGGCCGCGCTCTGGGAGGAATCGATACAGTTGAGGATGGAGAAATATACATTCATGGTCAATCGGTTCCCATCAGCGATCCCGCTACTATGATTCAGTCTGGGATTGCCTACTTAACTGAGGATAGAAAGCGTGAGGGGGTCATTTTAGACCAATCAATCTGCGACAATTATGGTTTACCGAACATAGATCGGTTAAGCCCAAAAGGGATTGTACAATATAAGGAAATTAATAGGGAGATTGATGACCTCATGGAGAAATTGGCGATAAAAGCTCCCGGCCGTCATACTCTGGTTGGGCAGTTATCCGGGGGTAATCAGCAAAAAGTAGTCTTGGCGAAATGGCTTGGAGCTCAGTGTAAAATCCTCATTTTTGATGAGCCAACTCGTGGAATTGATATTCGGGGGCGTCTGGAGGTGTATCGGATAATGAAGGAATTACTTGAACAGGGAGTGGCAATCCTGATGTTGACTTCCGATTATTCCGAAGCTTTATCTATGAGTCACCGGGTTGCTGTATTACACCATGGATCGATTAGAAAAATCTTTAATAATGGAGAGGCTCTTGAGGATGATATTCTGCGGGTAGCTATTGGAGCTACTGCTTAACATATATTATGCTAGAATTTTAAATGAAAAATTTGATAAAAAATAATCAGGCATTTATTCAGCAAACCAGGAAAAGTTTACAGGCAGTAGCTGGGCTAGCACTGATAACAATAATCTTCTCATTACTGGTTCCCAGTTACCGTAGTGTTGGTAATTTTACCGATATCCTAGCTCAATCTGCTGTACTGGCAATTATGGCACTGGGGACGACCGTAGTTCTGATTTCCGGGGGACTGGATCTGTCGGTAGGTTCGATCCTGGCGCTCTGTGCTTGCATGGCGGGTACTGTTTTGGCGGCCGGCTTACCCATTTGGGTGGCAATTAGTTTGGCGTTAATCACCGGTTTGGCAGTGGGGTTAATAAATGGGCTTACGGTAGTTCTAACCGGAGTGCCACCTTTTATTGCCACTATGGGGATGATGATGATCGTCCGTGGTTTTGCGGAAATGTTAGGTAAGGGCAGAGATATGTCATATTTCCCAGCAGGCTTTAAAATCTTGGGGGCTGGTTGGGTGACTCCCAGTATCATTGCTGGTGGTGCTCTGGTGATTACAATGTTTATCATGAGCAAAACAAAGCTGGGATTCAATGCTTATGCAATTGGAGGGAATTCGGAAGTGGCTCGTTTATCCGGTATTCCGGTAAATCGTAACAGGATTATTTATTACAGTATTGGTGGAATCCTGGCGGGACTAGCAGGTGTTGTGGAGGCAGCGCGGCTGAATTATGTTGAACCTAATTACGGGCTGGGCTGGGAATTACAGGCCATTGCCGGTGCTGTAATAGGTGGCACCAGTCTGTTTGGAGGAATGGGAGGAGTCGGCCGAACAATCATCGGTGTGCTGATTATCAGATCGCTATATGCCGGCCTGATTCAAGTTGGAGTGGATTCTTACTGGCAACAGGTTGCTATTGGAACGGTAATTATTATTGCCGTTTGGATCGATACGGCACAACGAAAACGGAGTTTATAACTAAATAAAAAGAAATCATACAATGAAAAGAAATATTTTGAATAATTATTTTATCCCTTTATTGCTGATAATGTTATTAGTGATAACTGGTGGGTGTCAAAAAAAACAGAAGGATTCTGCATCAAAATCAGAGTTAGGTCAAGGTCAAAAAACTTTTACGATTGCCTATGTAGGATACTCTTCCACGAATCCATTCTGGAATGCCTTGGCAGCCAGTGCCCGTAAATCAGCCAATAACCTGAGTATAAATTTTCTGGATCTGACGGCTTCTGCGGCTGATATGGCGCAACAAAAGACAGCGGTGGATAATGCTATTATCCGTGGCGTTGATGGTTTGTTAGTCGGTGCTGTGGACTCACGTGGACTGGGTGATTCTTTTGATAAAGCCCAGGCAGCCGGAATTCAGGTTGTGACGGTTGATACGCGGGTCATTCATCCAGCGGTGCGGAGCCATATTGCTACTGATAATATTGCTGCAGCTAACCTGGCAGGTGAATACATCGCTGAACGATTGAACAATAAAGGAAAAGTCCTGATCTTAGGTGGAGCCACCGGTTCACAGACAGCTGATGACCGCCAAAAGGGTGTTGAGGATATTTTGCATAGACACACTGGTATTGAGACAATTTTCAGGGTGGCTAACTGGGATGCGAAACAGGCCAATGAGATTACCAACAATGTATTGAGCTCCAATCCTGACTTGAGAGCAATTTTTGCTGCATGTGACCCCATGATTTTTACAGCTATGCAGGCGGTAAAAGCCAAAGGAAAAATGGATGATGTAGTACTGGTAGGTTTTGATGCTATTCCAGCGGTTTTAAAAGGTATCAAGGCTGGTGATGTGGATGCCACAGTTCGGCAAGATCCGGAAAGGATGGGTAAGGAAGGAATGGAATTATTGGTTCGCCACTTACAAGGAGAAGAAATACCCACTCATGTTCAGATTTCGGCGGAAATTATTGATAAGACAAATGTTATTCCATTCATAACCAAATAAAAGAGTTAGAATCAATTCAACTAGGGAAATTAGATGCGCCAAATAAAACGACGAGATTTTTTGAAAACTATGGGTCTGGGTGGTGCGGCAATTGCTTTGTCTGGGTTTGGTTTATCAATTGGGAAATTACGAAAACACCAAAAGCCAAATATACTCTTTATCATGGCGGATGATCTGGGAAAGGAATGGATAAGCTGTTACGGTGCAGAAGGAATTGAAACACCCAATATCGATAAGCTTGCAGCAGGTGGAATGCGATTTGAGAATGTTTACTGTATGCCCCAATGTACACCAACAAGGGCAACACTTTTAACAGGACAATATCCTTACAACAATGGCTGGGTAAATCATTGGGATGTGCCGCGCTGGGGTGCTGGTTGTCATTTCGACTGGAATCATAATACAACATTTGCCAAGGTAATGAAAACAGCCGGATATAAAACCGCAGCAGCCGGTAAATGGCAGGTCAATGATTTCCGCGTTACACCTGATGCCATGGAAAAACACGGATTCGATGACTGGTGCATGTGGACGGGATATGAAACAGGTGTTGAGGCTAGTGCTGAAAGATACTGGGATGCATATATTAACACCCGCGAAGGTAGCAAAACCTATGAAGGTCAGTTTGGCGAAGATGTATTCACAGATTTCCTTATCGATTTTATGAAAAAGAATAAAGATGAACCGATGATGATGTACTATCCAATGGCTTTACCCCATCCACCATTGACTACCACTCCTGATGAGCCGGATGTGGAAGGTAAAAAAGAAACAATGGCTGCCATGGTTCGCTATGTAGACACTTTGGCTGGAAAACTTGTTTCAGCGATTGATGAATTGGGTATACGGGAAAATACTATCATCATCTGGACAACTGATAATGGTACTACCAAGAATTTCAGGAATAAAATGGATGGACGGGAAATTCGCGGTGGTAAGGCAACTACCTGGGAATCAGGTGTGAATGTACCATTCATCGTCAATGCACCTGGAATTGTTCCTGCAGGTATTGTAAGTGATGCATTATCAGATTTTACAGATTTACTGCCAACATTCGCAGAACTCGGCGGTGCTGAATTACCTCAAAACTGGCAGTTGGATGGTAAATCCATTGCACCTCACTTGGTTGGTAAATCAATTGATTCCAAGAGGGAATGGATAATGGCCATGGGAGGGGACCCTGCGAAACTGACAGAAAAAGGAGTTGAGCCTATGTTCGAATACAGGGACCGTGTGATCAGGGATAAACAGTATAAATTGTTTGTTGGCAAAGACCGTCAGCCGGAGAAACTGATTGATTTACATGCTGATCCTGGTGAAAAAATTGACCTGCTGTCAAGTGCGGATGTAAACGTGGTAGCTGCAAAAGATAAATTGATGGCCGTAGCAGCGTCATTCCCGGAAAAGGATGCCAGTCCCAAATATGACCCGACACCGGCTCAGCCATGGGATAAGACACCAAAAAGCATGAATGATTTTATTAAAGGCTTTAATGATAGACGGACTGAAAATAAATTTTAGGATTAGTGATAATTTGAATTATAAAATGTATAATTCACCTGTTGGTAATTCCTGATTGCCTAATCAATCCAGAAGTATTAAAGATTTAACACTATAGAAAGGAAAATTAATATGAAATTAAAAAATATTGTAATAATGATGTTACTATCGACAATGATTAGTAGCTGTATGATAAATGGATACAAGATTGGTCTTGATAAGGAGGAGTCTTCCCCAAGTGTTGTCCAATACACCGATGAATGGGAATCATTACAACAGCACCCGGATCCGGAGTGGTTTCGGGATGCGAAATTTGGTATTTATACACACTGGGGTCCCTATTCTGTTCCTGCATGGGGAAATGAGTGGTACGCTCGCAGGATGTATTGGAACAAGAAGACGAAACATGGAAATTTTTATGTATTTCATAATGAACGATATGGTGATCCCGCTGATTTCGGTTATAAGGATCTGATTCCCCTTTTCACTGCTGATAAATTTGATGCTGAAGAGTGGGCAGACTTATTTGTTAATTCGGGTGCCAAGTTTGCCGGACCTGTTGCAGAACATCATGATGGGTTTGCCATGTGGGATAGTGACCTGACTGAATGGGATGCGATGGATATGGGACCACGCAGAGATATTGTCGGTGAATTGGGTAAGGCTATAAAAGGACACGGAATGAAATTTGTGACATCTTTTCATCATGCCAGAAAATGGTGGTGGTATGAGGTTTCCTACACCGAAGATAAACGCCATGATACGGAAGATCCAAAATATGCCGGGGTATATAAGATTTATCCCCCAGTACATAGTGTAGAAGACCCACCTTCTCGAGAATATATGCAGGCCTGGGAAGAAAAGGTCATCGAAGTGATTGATAAATATGAACCCGATTTACTATGGTTTGATAGCGGCTTGCAAAGAGAAAAATTCTGGCGTTCGTCACTACCTGATTTTGATAGGCATAAACGCAGCTTCCTCAGCTATTACTATAATAAAGGATTGAAGTGGAGCAAAGAGGTTGGGGTTACCTATAAAGATGTGGATCTGCCCAAAGGTGCGGGTATATTGGATTTCGAACGCGGCAGGAATGATACGCTCAGCAAAGTTATCTGGTTGACTGACACATCAATCGATGAAAAATCTTGGAGTTATGTGGAAGATCCACAGTATAAACCAGTCAATGAACTTGTTGATATCCTGGTAGATATTGTCAGTAAAAATGGCTGTCTGTTATTGAATGTTGGTCCACGGGCTGATGGCACGTTCCCAGATGATGTAAAAAAACAATTGTTAGGATTAGGAGATTGGCTGAAAGTTAACGGTGAGGCTATCTATAGTACCCGGCCCTGGGTGAAATATGGTGAAGGTCCTACCAGACAGCGTGGCGGCGCTTTCAGTGAGAAGAAGAATAAGGTGAGCTACACTGCCAAAGATATCCGTTTTACCACTAGGGGAGATACCCTCTATGCCATTCTGCTGGATCATCCAGGGAACGAAGAAACCATGATAACCTCACTTTCAAACCACAATCAAATTGGATTTGGGGAAGTAGAATCAGTGAGCCTGTTGGGTTCCGAAGAACAGATACAATGGGAACAAACCAACGATGGTTTGATGATTACAGTCCCGAGAGATTATAATGGAAGCTATGCCTTGGCTTTCAAGATTATTCATAAGTAAAAGAAGTAACAGTTATGAACAAAATAATTTTAATACTAATTCTGACTAATTTTATTACACCTGGATACAGCACTGAATACTATGTTTCTCAAGATGGTAATGATAAGAATCCCGGTACATTAAAAAAACCGTTCTGCACCATTCAAAAGGCGGTGAAATCAGTAAAATCCGGTGATATTTGTTATATCCGTGGTGGTCGGTATGAGGAATCAATTATAATAAATAATCTTAAGGGAAAGAAGCGGAAACCAATCATATTTACCGCTTATAAGGATGAGAAAGTCATTTTAGACGGAACGAAATCTATTACTGGCAAGTGGGATGATAATAATGGTGTGTATTCTACCCAATTAGTTTTTGATATATGGCAGCTATTTTACGAAGATAGTATGATGACTGCCGCTCGCTGGCCAAACGCCCATATGACTGACGAAAATTTCTGGAGGATAAAAGAAACTTATCGTCATGGTTCCAAGAAA
>CAYSUA010000071.1:0-15026 GCA_964433795.1 uncultured Desulfobacteraceae bacterium
GATTTCGATGTCTGTATCGATGGGCGCGTCGTTTTGGGGCTCAAGACAGCGGCTTTGCCCGTAGAACCGGTCCAGCGCGTCTTTGTATTGTTCAAATAAAAAAGTCCCGAGGCGCCGGATGGTCGGTTTTGAAAAAAACACGGAGGGGAGTATATCGATACCGTATGTGTCACCGATCATATCCGAAAACGCCTTGAGTGAAATGGAATCCAATCCGAAATTGCCGAGATTTACTTCGGCATCGAGCGTTTCGACGGGGGTCTTTAAAATCGATGTGACAAACCGCTTGAGATCCGCTTCAACCCGTTGTTGTGACGGGGCTCCGTTATGGTTACGGTTCCACGACGGCGAGTCTTTTGACGGGTCGGAGCCTGCAGCTTCCGGCCGGACCGGATGGTCTCCGTGTTTCAGGAATCGGTCGATACGTCGAGGGTCGCCCTTCAGGATGGCGACCTGGAAAAATGAATGACTCAGAATCCGCTCAAAAAGATTCAATCCCTCATCTTTTTCCAGATAGGACATCCCGGAAGATTTGAGGTAGAATTCCTCCCCGTCAGGATCCATGTGCATTCCGCCTTCCCGCCACAGGGGCCAATTGATGGAAACGGTTCGGCCTTGCCGCCGGCCCTGGGTCCGCAACGATTCCCGTTGAACTGCGAAGCTGTCCATAAACCTGTTGGCAACCGCATAATCACACCTCCCGAAATCCCCCAGCAGGACCGCGGTGGATGAGAACAGGACAAAAAAGTCGAGCGGCTCTTTGCGCGTTGCAGTATCAAGGGCCAGTGTTCCCTGAATCTTGGGGGCCAACACAGCGCCGAATTCGGCGGCATCTTTCTGAAAAACGAGCTTGTCTCCTGCGATTCCAGCGGCATGAATCACGCCGTTTATCTGCCCGAATCGCTCCCTGGCCGTCTGTACGACCATCTCCATATCTTTACGGCTGGCAACATCGGCTTTGAGATAGATCGGGTCGGCCCCGGCCCGGCGAAGCGATGCCAGGCAGTCGGTCCGATTTTCGTCCAGGGACGACCGTCCGGTCAGAACCAGACGAGCGTTGCATGTCCGCGCCAGATGGCCGGCAAAGAGCCGCCCCAATTCACCGGCACCGCCGGTGATCAGATAGACGCCCTCATTTTTCAAAAGCGTCGATTTCTTCTCCCCTAGATCGATCGGTTTAAGGGTCCGAATGTATCGATGGTTTTTGTCGTAACGGACTTCCGGACAGAGCGCCGATTCGGGGTCACCGGCTTCTTTTAAAAGGATGTCCCATATTCGGTCGGCATGACTGCCGGTGGGAACCTGAACCGTTGACAGCCGAAGATCCGGCAGAACGGCACGAAGCGATTCCGCATACCCGGACACCGCTTCCATCAACGGATTTGAAACATCCGCGCCGAATTCGGAGAGAAACAGGATCCGCCGCACCGATTTCCAACCCATCCCCACCATGGCTTTGACAACGTGAAAAATGGAATAGATCCCCATTTCAAGGGCCTGTGACGCTTTTTCGCGTTCTCCCGGATCCCCTGTTTCCCCGAGGTTCCAGAGATGAAGGATCGTTTGCGGAACCCTTTTCCGGTCATCGAGGATTTGAAAGAGACGCAGATAATCCTGCGGATTCTTTGGGTCCATCTCGAAAGCGTCGGCATCCAATGCTGCAAACCGGGCCCCGGGTTTAACGACAATGATGTCCCGATTCAAACCGGTTGTTAGCCCATGCCCTTGGTTCCGGTTCGAATCGAACAACAGCACGGGACCGACGGAAATCTCCCTGATGGGCTCGATTTCCGCCGGCTCCCAGACACTCTGATAGGTCATCGGACGGATTGGGTCTGCCGGTTTTCTCATCTCCGCCCAATATCGCTTTTTTTCAAACGGATATGTCGGCAGCGAAATGCGCCGGGGAGTGCTTTCCGGATAGAGCAGGTTCCAATCGAGTTCGGTGCCCGAAACCCACAGCCGGGCGAGCTTTTCGATTTTACAGGCTTTCAGGAGACTGTCGACAAATATCTTCCCCTCTTCTCCTTCGATTAAGGCGTCTGTCGATCCGCCCACGGAACCGACGGTGCCGCGATAGAGCCCCACATGGCCCGGCTGTCCCTCGATGAACCGCTTCAGTTTTTCCATAAGGTCCTTTAAATCAGAGGCGACAAACGCCAATCGGGCTTCCATGGCCTCACGTCCGACCTGTAGGGTGTAAGCGATATCTTGCAGGCTGAAAGCTGAAAGCTCAATGCTGAATGCGGATTCAACAAATTCCGCCAATCTTTTGGCATATTCCCTGAGGCGGTCTTCGTTCTTTGCCGATAATAGAATGAGTTGCGGTTCGACTTTGCGCTTTGAGCCTTGAGCTTTCAGCTCTGAGCGTTTCACTTTGCGCTTTGAGCTTTCAGCTTCCACATACTCTTCAAGAACCACATGCGCATTGGTGCCGCTGATGGCAAACGAACTGACGGCGGCTCGCCTGGGAACATCGGGAGGCGATTGCCAGTCTGTAAACTCGGTGTTGACGAAAAACGGGCTATTGTCAAAATCGATGTGCCGATTCTTTTTTTCAAAGTGAAGAGAAGGGACCCATTTCTTCTCCCCCAGGCAGAGGAGCACCTTGATGAATGACGCAACACCGGCAGCGCCCATGGTATGACCGATATTAGTCTTTACCGAACCGACGGCGCAGAATCGTTGTCTGTCGGTATACTTTCGAAACGAATCGGTCAGGGCCTGAATTTCGATGGGATCCCCCAGTTCGGTACCGGTCCCATGCGTTTCCACGTAACTGATGGTTTCGGGATCGATTCCGAATTGCCGGTAAACGTCACACTCCAATTCGGTCTGTGAGCTGGCGCTCGGTGCCGTAATTCCGTTGGTTTTGCCGTCCTGATTAATGCCGGAACCGGTGATCACGCCGTAAATATGGTCGCCGTCCTTAACGGCGGCATCGAGCCGCTTCAAGGCCACCACCCCGACCCCTTCGCCCGGAACGATTCCGTCGGCGCGGTCATCAAAGGCTCTGCACCGACCCGCAGGCGAAAGGATACCGACGCTTCCGGCCAGGAGATAAAAATTGGCCGTTGTGATCACCTGAGCGCCTCCGGCAAGAGCCATCTCACAGCCTCCGTTGCGAAGGCTCTCGCAGGCGAAATGAATGGCCACCAGAGAAGAAGAACAGGCCGTGTTGATGGCAACGCTGGGCCCCTTTAAATTCATGAAATAGGAAATCCTGGCCGGCAGAATCGCTTCCGCGTTTCCGGTGAAGGCGAATGCATCGACGGGAGTCTTGCGCTGCTGCAGCATATGGGGATAATCCACAAAATTATAACCGACGAAGACCCCGCATTTTTTCCCGTTCATGCCCCTGCCGGTATAACCGGCGTCTTCGATGGCGCGCCATGCTTCCTGCAGAAACAGGCGATGCTGGGGGTCCATCAACTCGGCCTCTTTGGAAGAGATGTTGAAAAAATAGGGATCGAAACAGTCGATATCGGATAGAAATCCACCCCAGCGATATAACCGATTTCCTTGTTCTTCGGCGCCGTTCATGTCCCACCGGTCTTTGGGTACCTTGTGAATCGTATCTTTTCCGGCTTTCAGGTTTTCCCAGAACCGATCGACATTCTCGGCGTCGGGAAAAATCCCGGACATCCCGATAACGGCGATACCGGAAAGGGAAGGTACAGGGGAGGGTTCCGGTGTCTGCCTGATCTTTCGATACAGACGCAGTCCCTCTTCAGAGGTAATCCGATCGGTTCGGATCGACTCGATCAGATCTTGCATGGTCAACATATCACTCATCACTGACCCCCAATAGCCGGTATGCCTCACCGACATCCATGTCCCCTGTTTTCAACCGGTCGAAGATGTTTAAAACCGCAACATCCGAATGCGCTTCCGGAATGTCGGCTGCTTCGGGCGTCGCCCCCCCGGCATCGATCGGTTTGTCCGGCAGCGGTTTATCCAATCGATGCAATTCCATCTGTTTTTCATCCGGATCATCGATGGCATTGCCGTGGCCCTCCATGACGTATCTCGATAACTGCCTAAGGGTCGGGTAGTTGAACAGATCGGTGGTTCGCAACTCGATGCCGAATTCACTGTTCAGCCGGTCGATGATGTCCACGGCCATAATCGAATCGACGCCGTAATCGGTATACGGGGTGTCCGGATTCAGCGCCCGATCCCCCATGTTCAGGATATGGATAAAGGTTTCCGTCACCTTTCGAGCGATGAACCGATCTTTTCCTTCCCGCGGGATCTTCGGTTCGGTGCCGGAAGGCTTCTTCAATGCCGAAACGGCCGGTTTTACCAGAAACGTCCCCTGCTCTATGCCAAGCGTCTCCAGCACCTTGGGGGCCATTCTAAACGCGGCCGCCTGAACCATGGGGCTCAACAGCACCCTTCGAATCCCCTCCATTCCTTCTTCGGGCTCTACGGACCCGACTCCGTGGAAAGCCATCCGTTGTCGGGTTTCCATGTCCGATGCGATCCCTACACTTCCCCAGTAACCCCAGTTCATTACTTTTACGGGGTAGTCCACCTGCCGGCGCAGATAGTGTGCAAACGCATCTTTAAAGGTGCATGCGGCGGCATAGTTACTCTGCCCGGCATTACCGGCCAGGGATTGCAGGGATGAGAAAAACAACATGAAATCCAGGGGCTCGCCCTTGAAAACTTTATGCAACACCACACTGCCCCGCACCTTGGGCGCCAGTGCATTCTGCAAGGCGTCTTCATTCATGCTGCGCAGGGATCGGTCGTTTAATACGATGGCCGAATGGACGACACCGTTTATCGGACCGAAACGGGATTTTGCTGCGGCGACGGCTTTCTGCATTTGCGCTTCATCAACGGCATCGGCCCGAAAATAGAGCACCTCCCCACCGGCTTTCTCCATATCGGCCATCTTTGCCCGTTGATGCGCATCCGGTTCCCGCCGGCCGATCAGAGCGAGTCGTGCATGAACGGTTCGGGCTAGATACAGGCCGAACTCAAGTCCGATGCCCCCACCGCCGCCGAGAATGAAATAGACCCCGCGATCCCTGAACGGTGAGCGGAAAACAAAGGGCACCCGGACAGGATCGATTTTTTGTTCATACCATCGACCATCGCGAAGGGCCGTGGTTTCAATCCGGTACGTCCCGGTAACGATGGGCGTCAGCAACCTTTTCAGTTCTTTCAAGCTCGGTTTCTCTGAAATGTCTTTCAATCGGATATCGATACAGCGTGCTGAAAGATGAGGATACTCCCTGGCGATGCCCCGGGTGAATCCGTTCAGGCTGCCGGCAAGCGGATTGACGACATCATCCGGATCGATCCAATACACGTCATTGGTCAGGACCGTCAGTTCCTTACTTGTGCTCATTCTATTCCGCCGGATCAGCG
The DNA here is from genome assembly GCA_964433795.1 of uncultured Desulfobacteraceae bacterium. Classification (GTDB taxonomy): domain Bacteria; phylum Desulfobacterota; class Desulfobacteria; order Desulfobacterales; family SURF-15; genus DUZK01. Next base: position 5,383 of record CAYSUA010000071.1, read on the forward strand.
ATTTGACCAGTCTGAACAGGGAGAGGATGCCCCTTTCCTGGATAGGCGCCAGGGCCTCCGGATCGTCCGAATCGACACCCCGGGATTGGATAGCGCCCAAAAAGAAAATGGCGTCCATTGCGGGCATCCTGCTCACGCAATGATCCAAAGCCTCGGCGTCCAACGTCCTCACTTCCCAAGCGTGTTTTGAATATTGACGGTTTCGAATACCGAGCCGTACCTTATGGACCCTATCACTCGGATACAAAGCGGCAAGCGCCTTTTCCAGTCCAAGGCTATCAGGAGAATAAACGATCAGTATTCTCTTTTTCCCGGTCCCCGTTGAAGCGTCGGAAGTTGCTGCCGCTTCCACTGGTTTCGACAGCAGGGGAACCCAACGGGGTTTGAAGAAAAACCCTTCCAGCGGATCGGGAATCTCTCCCACCCGAACATGAAGAAATCGGGTACAGATCCGGCCCTCTGCATCCAGAACATCGATATGAAACCGATTCGAATCCATTGCTTTCACATGGGCATATCCATCGGCCGAAAGCGGTCGATGCATTTCAGCTTCTTCTATGGCAAAATGGACCGTAAGCGGTTTATCGGAAAGATCCTGATCGGGATTCAGACCCGAAATGGCCTGAAATGCGCTGTCTGTCAATGTGGGGTGAAAGGTGTACGACGCCAGTTCTTCGACGTATGCCTCCGGAAGCTGAAGCCGGCAAAGGGATTCCCCTCGGTTCCCCCAGGCGTGCAGCACACCCTTGAAATACTTGCGGTAGATAACCCCCTTTTCCTGAAAGCGTCGATAAAAGGTTTCCCTGTCCATTTGATGGGTGCATCTGGCCTTAATCTCTGCTATGGAGACCGGTCCTTCCGAGGATGCCCCGGCCGATGGTTGCGGATGCAGGTTCCCCGAAGCATAGACCACCACCTGATCACCCTCCCGACCCTGTACTTGAAACGTGAGGTAATCGGATTCGGATCGGATCACGATCCGGATCTCTTTTTGATCGGTCTCCACCGCCAGCGGCTTTCGCCACCGCATGCCCGTCAGCTTGAATCGTTTATCCGGGTGAATCAGGCGGCCCGCCGCGTACGCCATTTCCATAAACACATCCCCCGGCATCAACCGCTGATGACGCACCCGATGATGGTCGACGATGGAATCGGTTTTCTTCAGTATCTTTTTGAACACCACCCCGTTTTCCAGGCTGCCCCTTGCATCGATGCCGTCGATCAAGGGATGCAGCTTGTGCGTTATCGGGTAATTGGACTTTCCGGACATCCAGTACCGCTCTTTTACAAAGGGATAGGTGGGTAGTGGAATCCGCTTCGGTTTTGGATCGGTATGAAGTTCCCGCCAGTTCACATCCCATCCCGCAACCCACAGTCGCGCCAGCTTGTCCAGCGCCTTGTTTTTCAGGGCATTTCCCACGAATGTCCTGAAAGACCCTTCATCCATTTCAGGGGAGGATCCTGACGCTTCCTCTCCGACCCGGCCCCGAAATATCCCCGTATCGTGTTCCTTGCCGGCTGCAAACATGCCCAGTCGATCCCGAAGATCTTCGAGGCTTCCGGCGATCACGGCCAATCGCTCCTCCATGGCCTCCCGGCCCGTTTGGAGGGTGTAGGCGATATCGGGCAAGCTGAAAGCTGAAAGCTCAAAGCTGAAAGCGGATTTGACAAATTCCAGCAACTTTTCGGCATATGCCTTTAGTCGGTCTTCGTTCTTTGCAGACAATACGATGAGTTGCGGCTCACCTTTGAGCTTTGAGCATTCAGCTTTGAGCTCTGACTCCATGCCTTCTGTGCTTTGCTTTTTGCCATCGTCGAATTCTTCAACCACCACATGCGCGTTGGCGCCACCGAACCCGAAGGAGCTGATGCCCGCCCGCCGGGGCATCCGCCCGCCGTTTCCATCCGACAACAGTTTCCAGGGCACTGTTTTTTCCACGATATAAAAAGGGGTGTTTTCCAGATGTATGTACGGGTTGAGCCGTTTCAGGTGAAGGGTTCCCGGCAGTTTGCCGTGTTTCATGGATAGAATCACCTTGAACAGGCCGGCAATGCCGGCCGCCGGTTCCATATGACCGATATGGGTCTTCACCGAACCGAGGCCGCAATAGCCGGTTTTAAGCGGCATGCCCGTTTTAGCGGCCAAGCGCTCAAAGGCCTTTTTGATCCCCTCGATCTCTACGGGATCCCCCAGTTCCGTTCCGGTACCGTGAAGTTCCATATAGGTAACGCTTTCCGGCCCGATGCTCGCCGATTCATAGGCGGATACCAGGAGGGCGGCCTGGGATTCCGAGTTGGGAGCCGTGAGCGAGTTCGCCTTGCCCCCGTGATTGACCGCAGAGCCCCGGATCACGGCATAAATATGATCCCTGTCCCGGATTGCCTGCTTCAACGGTTTCAGCAGCACCGCTGCCACACCTTCCCCTTTCACATAACCGTCTGCGCTCGCATCAAAGGTTCTGCAACGACCTTCCGGTGAGAGCACTCCCAACTGATCGGCCCCGATGAGCGTGCCGGGCGACAGCAACAGGCTCACCCCGCCGGCCACGGCCATATCGCACTCTCCGGAACGAATGGACTGAATGGCGCGATGAACGGCCACCAGGCTGCTGGAACAGGCCGTGTCGATGGATTCACTGGGTCCGTGCCAGTTCATGAAATAGGAGACGCGATTGGCGATCATTGTGCGGGCGTTACCGGTTGCCATCTGGGCACCGGATGTCCTTCGGGCCGTCAGCAACTGCTCATAATCGTTGAACTGCACCCCTACGAACACCCCCAGGTCGCGGCCGGAAAGGGTTGAAGAAGGGATGGCGGCGTCCTCTATGGTCTTCCAAACCGTTTCAAGGAACAACCGGTGTTGCGGATCCATCATCGCGGCTTCCCGGGGTGATATTCTAAAGAAGAGCGGGTCAAAGGCATCCACATCTTCGATAAATCCCCCCCACTTGGCATTCGTCCGGTCTTTGCTTTCAATGGGATCTCCCATGACGTCTTCCCAGTTCCACCTATTTTTCGGGACTTGGGTAATGAGGTCTTCACCCGATTCCAGGTGTTTCCACAACTCGGCCGGATTTTTGGATCCCGGAAAGATGCCGTGCATCCCGATAACCGCCATCGGCTCCGCTGAACCTTGAGACACCGTCATAGGTTTTTCTTCCACCACCACGGCACGCGCCTTGCGCGCACCCGTGACCTGAAATGCCGAAGCCTTGGATCCGGAACGGTTTCGGATCTCGGCTTCGGCCGTGTCCATAAGATAGCCGGCAAGGCTTTCGATGGTGCTGTGTGCGAAGAAGATGGAAGGCGGCAATTCGATCCCATAGGTCTCGCCGAGCCGATCCGCCAGGATCTTGAGAGAGATGGAATCGAAACCGAAATCACCCAGGCTCTCACGGATATCCAGGTCTTTCGGCGGCGCCTTCAGAACGGCCGCGGCCGTCTTCTGTATCTCTTGTTCGGTTGCGGATTTCAGATCGACGGTCGTTTCAATGACCTTGGGAAATGAAACAGGGCGGCTTTCCGCCTCTGGTTCCGGGGGTCGATCCAGGATTCCATCGATTCGATCGGGATCGCCCTTTATCAGGATCACCCGGTCGATATCGCTTTTCAGGATTTGTTGGAACGCGCTCAATCCCTCCGGAGTCTCCAGATAGGACAAACCGGACGTCTTTAAGTAGAATTTTTCTCCCTCCCGGTTCCGGTTCATACCGCCGTCCCGCCACAAAGGCCAGTTGACGGATATGGACCGCCCGCTTCTCAGCCCCTGCCGCCGGTACTGTTCACGAAAAAGGGCGTAGCTGTCCATAAACCGGTTGGCCACCGCGTAATCACACTGTCCCGTATCCCCCAAAACCGCCGCGGTTGATGAAAGCATCATGAAAAAATCGAGTTCCTCGCCGCCGAAGACATGATCCAGCACGATGCTTCCATCGATTTTCGGTCGCAATGTGGCCTGAAATTCCTCGAATGATTTTGCGTTTACCGGGTTTTCGAAAATTACCCCTGCGCCGTGGATGACACCGTTGATGGCGCCGAATGTCTCCTTAATCTTTGATACTGCGTCATTCATGGCGTCAAAATCGGCGACATCGGCCTTAAGATGGAGAACCTCACCGCCGGCCCGTTTCATTTCTTTCAGGACGGCGCTTTTGGGGTCATCCAGAGAAGATCGTCCCACAAGCGCCAGCCGTGCCTCGAAATGCTCGGCCAGATACCGGGCGAAAATCGATCCCAACCCGCCGATACCGCCGGTGATCAGATAGACCCCCCGGTTTCTCAACGGCATCTCCTCTGCCCCACTCAGGCTCAGTGGCCGAACGGTCCGAATCCATCGCTGCCCGGCCGCGTATCGAACCTCAGGATGCCAGGCCGCACCGGTCAGAGGCGTCTCCCAATACAGGGCATCGACGATCTCCGTCTCTTCTTCAACCCGTACCGTCGTCAGAGAGAGCCTCGGCAGTATCAATTTCAAAGATCGGGCAAAACCGGACACGGCCACCTGCAGTGGATTGGCCGACGCTTCCGGGGCGTGAAAAGCGAACAGTATCCGGAGGGCGGAATCTTTGTCGATTTCGGAGACCGCCCGGATGATATGGAAAACGGAATAGGCGCCATGAATGAGATCCGAATGGATCGAAGGGGTGCTCCCCTCCGGATGATCGAGAAATGCCTTGAAATCGAAACTTCCCGCATCCGACATATCCCCGTTTTCCCCCAGCGCCCACAGATGGTGGATGGTTGCCGGAAAACGACCGATTTTCCTCAGCCTTCTGAAGAGGCGCAGGTAGTCTTCTTGGGTTGCCGGATTGATCACAAAGCCGCCTGCAGTTTCCTCGAATCGGTCTCCGGACCGCACGAACAGAAGATTTGCCTTGTCCCGGTGCCGAAAAGCCGATTTTCCGGTTTCTTGATTTTCAAATATCAACACCGCTTGGGGTTGATCCGGCCGATCGTTGCTGCTGTCCGGCGACGATGCCTCCCAATGGTCTCGGTAAAACAGGCAGCGATGATCCGTTTCTCCATCCGAACGATAACGGTCTTTCAGGACGGGCAAAACACCGGGCCGATCCTGGAGGAATTCTATCCAGTAGCGCTTCCGGGCGAAGGGATAGGTGGGCAGCGGTATCCGGCAGGGCTGCTTATCCGAATGAAGCAGGTCCCAATCGATATCCACCCCCATGACCCACAGGCGGCCGAGATTCACGACTTCCCGATCCTCGACACTGAGTCGAACAAACGCTTTTCCGGATCTGCCGCCCAACAGCTTGGATTTTGATTTCTCTTTTCGGGCATTGCCCCAAAAGATCGTGTCATGGTCCGATTGCCCCCGAACATACCCTTGAAGCTTCTCTTTCAATTCCGCCGGCCCGCTCGCCACCACTGCCAGCCGCTCCGGCATCGCCTCCCGCCCTGTTTGAAGGGTGTATGCAATATTTTGGATTTTGGATTTTGGATTTTGGATTTCTTCCTTAACGATGCTATCGATGTAGTCCACCATCGCTTTGGCATACACCTTCAACCGGTCTTCATTCTTTGCCGACAGGACAATCAACTGCGGTTCAACCGTGAACGCTGAACGCTGAACGCTGAACTCTTTTTTCTGATATTCCTCCACCACCACATGGGCGTTGGCGCCGCCGGCGCCGAAGGAGCTGAGCCCGGCACGTCGGGGCAGGGTTTCCTTCCGGCCGTTTATCCGGATATTCGGCTGCTTCCATTCGGAAAGATCCTGCTGCACATAGAAAGGGGAATCCTTGAAATCGATCTTCGGGTTCAAAGTGCCGCAGTGGAGGGATGGCGTCAGCTGCCGATGTCGGAATTGAAGCAGAATTTTGATCAGACCGGCTACTCCGGCTGCCGATTCTAGATGACCGATATTCGATTTCACCGACCCGATGGCGCAATATTGACGGTCCCGGCTATATTCCTGAAACGCCCTGGTTAAGCCTCGGATCTCCACCGGATCTCCTAAATCGGTTCCCGTACCGTGGGCTTCCACATAGCTGACGGTCCGGGGATCGAACCCTGCGCTGCAAAGGGCGTCCCGTATCAGTACGGCCTGGGCATTGGGGTTCGGAACCGTATAGCCGGAGGTTCTCCCCCCGTGATTGATCGCACTCCCTTTGATCACGCCGTAGATGTAATCCCGATCCCGGACGGCTCGTTCAAGCGGCTTCAACAATACGACGCCGACCCCCTCACCCGGTACGAAACCGTCGGCCCCGATGCCGAAGCTGCGACATCGCCCCTTGGAAGACAGCATCTGTCCCTGGCATAAAAGCACATATTTTAGAGGGTGGAGGTAGAGATTGACGCCGCCGGCCAGTGCCATATCGCACGCCCCCTGCTTTAGACTTTCACACGCCATGTGAAGAGCGACCAGAGAGGAGGAGCAGGCCGTGTCCACCGGCAGGCTCGGGCCGTGAAAATCAAAGAGATACGAGACCCGGTTGGCTATCGACCAGGGCATGGAAATGGGGAGGTCTCCCTTTGCCTGTCGATGGAGATCCGGACCCCACAGCATATAGGTCTGGGTGGTAACCCCTGCATAGACACCCACGTTATACGCTTTCAATTTGTGCCGGGTATAACCGGCGTCCTCCAGAACGGACCAGCAGGACTCCAGAAACAACCGTTCCTGGGGATCCATGACTTCGGCCTCTCGTGGCGAGATTTTGAAAAAAGGCGCATCGAAATGTTCCACTCCCTCGAGAAAAGCACCCCATTTGCAGTAGGACTTGCCTTGATGGCTCATCCTCGGGTCGGGATGGTAATCGCTGCGATAATCCCATCGGTCTTTTGGTATCTCCGTCACACAGTCCCGGCCCTGCCGCAGGTTTTCCCAAAATGCGTCTATGTTTTGAGCCTTGGGAAACCGGCAGCTCACACCGATAACAGCGATCCCGCCCCCGGCATCCAAGGCAGCATGCCCATGAACCGGAACCGGGCGGTCTGCCACAGGCTGCTTGGTTGCTGTTCGATCATCTCCATCATCGGCGCCCACCGCTGCCGGAGCCGAGACGTCTTTACCACTCCCGGAAAACAGCCGATCCAGCTGGTCGGAGTAGTCTTTCGCCATAACTCCGGCCAACTCCGATACGGTTTGACATTCAAAGAGCAGAGTTTTGGGAAGGGGACCGATCATCGCCTCCATCCGGTCGTTGAACTGATTGACGATAATCGAATCGATGCCGAATTCCTCCAGGTTGATGTCCGGCTCGATTCGCTCCACCGGCCATTTCAGGAGATCGGAAAGGACCTGTCGCAGCAGGTGTTCGATCTTTCCGGTGCTTGGCTTGGCGACCCCGGCTGCCGGCGGGTGGGGCCGGTTTTGGACGTCGGGGTCGGGATTGCTCATGAATGCCTGAAGCTGCTTTTTGTTTCCGTATAGCACCAGATGCTGACACTGCCGGTACCGAAAAACCGCATCCTCAAATGCGGCAAGTCCGTCATCGGCGGGAAGCGGAAACATTCCGATTTTTTCAGTCAACCGGTCCGACTTTTCTTCGTCGATGCGCATACCGCCTTCCTGCCAGAAAGGCCAATTAATGGATACCGTTCTCCCCCAGCGCTTTCCAGACGCCACCCGGTTGTTGCGCAGGTGCGCGAAGTGATCCAAAAAGGTGTTGGCAACGGCGTAATCACATTGTCCGGGATTTCCCGTAACCGAAGAGATGGATGAGAACAAGACAAAGAAATCGAGCCGATCGTCTCGAGTCGCATGATCCAGGTGCACGGCACCCAGAATCTTCGGCTTCAACACAGAGAGTAAATCCTTTGTCTTTTTTTTCAGGATAAAATCGTCCCGAATCACACCGGCACAATGAATAACGCCGTCCAATCGATGAAACCGTGAACGGATGTCATCAACAAGCGTCGCCACGTCTTCACTTCGGGATACATCCGAAGGCATATAAAGGATTTTCGATCCCGAATGCTCAAGGGTCTGAAGTTTCGCCGACAGTGCTTTGGCGGGTCGAGAACGTCCTGCAAGAACGATACGGGCCTTCACCTGTTGAGCGATATAGCCGGCCATGATCCGACCAACGCTGCCCGCACCGCCGGTCAAGAGATAGACGCCGCCTTCCTTGAATACCGTTTCCCCGTCACCCGGAAGCATCGGTACGGACGGACTCATCCGCCGGACATACCGGTTCCCGGCATGGTACCGGACTTCCACACCGTCTTGGAGGTTAAATTCCGCCGTGAAGAGATCCGGAATCTGACTCCGGTCGGCAAAGGCGACGGTTTTATACCGGAACTTCGGGTTTTCCAATCGGACCGTTTTCGCAAAACCGCTGACGGCTGAATATTGGGGAGCCAGCCTGTCCCCCGCTTCTTCAAATCCGAACAAAAGTCGGATCTCATGATCCGGTTTTCGGTCCATCAATGCTCGGGTGAGGTGAAAAACAGAAAGGATTCCACGGGCCAGATGGGTTTTCAAATCCTGTTCGTTGTCGGCATACGGATCTTGCGACCAGATATGCAGAATGTAAGCCGGCATCTTTCCGGTTTCTGCCAAAGCCGATATCAACCTTCGGTAGTCTTTCGACCGGTCGGGCCGAACCGTAAAGGTGTTCGGGGCGGTTTGCCGGAAACCGTCGCCGGGGGTCACCAGAAACGTCATCATATCCGCCGCCTGTCCATCCGACGACCCTGTTTCGATGGTATCGAACAATTCATGGTCTTGATCGAAAATCAACAGATTCCCCTCGATCCGGTCCCGTGACCGGTTCGGATCCCCGGGATGCAATTCCCACACCGGATGATAGACCAGGCGACCCATGGATTCGGATTCCAGAATTTTGAGCGATTCAAACCCTTCTTCCGGGGTCATCCGGTGATGCTGCACCCGCTCGATTATCCTCCGGGTCTCTATTGCCGGGTCTTTTGTCATGTCGTCTGCAGCCTCTTACGGATCAGTTGATGCACATCCTCTGCGCTGGACCGTCCCTGTGCCAAGCTTTGCAACTCTTCGAAGACGCCCGCATCGATCCCGTTTCCGCCCTGAAACGCTTCTTTTGCATCGCTGTCTCGGGACGGTGTCGGCATCGATACCCAGTAACGCTCCTTTGAAAAGGGATAGCCGGGAAGCGAAACCCGCTTCGGTTTCACTTCTGATGAATGGATGCGCATCCAGTCGACGGTTGTACCGAGGGTCCACAGCTCGGCGATTTGCCGTATATCGCCCGCCTCGATGGCGGTGCCCATCGCCTTACTCGCGCTTCTCCCTTTCAGTACTTCATCCAGCCGCAGCCGGTCCTTTCGCTTGTTTCCGCGAAAAAACGCCCGGTGTTCCGTCCCGTTCACGAATGCCTTTAGCATTTCCTTGAGTTCCTCAGCGTCGGATACCACCAGCGCCAGCCGCTCTTCCCACTCTGCACGACCGATTTGCAGGGTATAGGCGATGTCAAGTAAGTTCAGCGTTAAACGTTCTGAGTTCAGAGTTGAATCTAAAAACTTTATTATTCTTTCAGCATATTCTTTGAGGCGTTCCTCATTCTTGGCTGACAATACGATGAGTTGCGGTTCAACCCTGAACCCTGAACCCTGAACCCTGAACCCTTTTTCTTGATACTCCTCCACCACCAGATGGGCGTTGGTGCCGCTGAGACCGAATGCGCTGACCGCGGCCCGTTTCG
>CAYSUA010000072.1:0-14980 GCA_964433795.1 uncultured Desulfobacteraceae bacterium
TTCTGAATCTTGCTTCATGCGGGCTGTCAATCTCAAAAAAACCGGGACGCGACACAACATATTGAAACGGATTTTTCAAATGCTCATACTGTCCTGAATTAAAGATGTCGATATAGGTGCTTGTATCGATAATAATTTTTTTCTGCACGCACTACTCCTCAAACACTGCCTCAAAATTAAAGGTCCCGGCATCTTTAAAGGTAATTTCCGATAGAAGGATATCGGTGTCGAATTGTTTGAGAACCGTATTTATCGCTTCTTTTTCGGTTTTTGCGTTTAAGGCCATTTTGATTCTGTTAATGGCATCCTGGTCAAGCTCTATGGTCTTTTTTACCAACGCCATGATCGTTTCTTCCGATTTTGTATGGAAAATCCGTATAATTGATACGTTTTATATGGGAATATTATAAAGGGGGCAATGGCGATATGTCAATAAAATTTTCCGGCACTATCTTTTGATGACGATTTCAGAGCCCTCGGTTTGACGACAATTTCTTAACCGGGTCAAACCCCATTACTCTGAAAAAAACAGCTATTTGTCGGAATTTGTATCGGATCTTAATTAGTGCATAGTGGAGAACGCAAGGGGTAAACGGCGGCTCTTTCTGTGATTTCCGAAGGTGTGTTACGTTCTCTTCAAGATCAACACTTTATTCGATCTCAAGCATGATCTTGATGCAGTCCTCATGCCGTTTCTCGAACAATTCCAAGCCCTCTTTTGTTTTCTCCAGTGGTAGCCGGTGAGTAACAAAGTCTTCAACGCTAACCCGACCACTGGCAATGATCTCTATGGCTCTTTTAAAATCCTGTGGCGTCTCACCCCATGAGCTTGTGATGATTTTCTCCCCCATTACGAACGCGTTGGGCTGCTCGAAGGTAACTACGTCATCGAAAAGAGCAATCGTCACCACCTTGCCTTGCGGACGGACCATAGCAATTGCCTGGTTAAAGACAGAAGAAAAACCTGCAGCTATGAACACGGCATCAACCCCACATCCTTCAGTAGCTTCAAGAACGGAAGCCACTGGATCCTCTTTGTGCGTGTTAACGGTATGTGAGGCTCCAAATCGGTTAGCAACTTCCAGGTTGAAATCCGCTATATCGGTTACGAAAATTCTGTCCGCTCCAGCTTCCCGGGCTGCAACGACACTCGCCAAGCCGATGGTGCCAACACCCAGTATAGCCACCGACCCATTGATTACGGTCCCGATCCGCTGTACGGCGTGTATGGCAACACAGAGAGGCTCTGCGATTGCAGCCGCTTGGTGCGTCACATTGGGGGGAACCTTAAATACTAAATTTTCCGGAGCGGTAATATACTCAGCGAAAGGACCTGGCCACTGGGACGTTCCAAGTAGTATCAAATTTTCACAGAGATTATACATCCCCTCTATACAGTTGGAACAGGAACCACAATGCCTCAGTGGAAAAACACTCACGCGGTCTCCCTTCGTAAGATTAATGACACCATCTCCCACATCCGCCACATCACCCGCCATCTCATGGCCCATCTGGACCGGCGGTTTGCGTAAAGGGTGGGTTCCTAAAAAGGCGTGCATTTCCGCACCACAAATACCGGCCGCCCGCACCTTTATCAGCACCTCACCGGCACCTGGTTCTGGGATCGGCAACTCCTGGATCTCTACCTGACGCGTCGCGGTCAGCACTGCTGCTCTCATACACTTCCTCCTTTCCGATTAAGAACTGTTGTCGCTTATCGGCCTTTTCTGACCGTATCAATCACATGCAACCTATACATGATGTCATCCTTAGGGCCTATGATTCAACATAAATGCCGGGAAGTCGAGTTTACAAAGGGGTTTTACCCCGATTAAGGGTTCGCTATTGAATGGCTTCGGCAATATGGGAAGGTTGGGTAACGACCGATAACGCAGCTTTGATTCAGCCTACTCGGTTACAGCCGTATCTATATAATGAAGGATTTCTCGTGCGAAAATATTAAAATCATTCAAGTCTTTTTTAAGGATTCCAATTACGATTTCCGGATCGATACGGGCGTAATCATGCACGACGATGTTACGGAACTTAGACATTTTAACCATCGCCTGATTAGTAGCTTCGGAAATAACGCCGTTTTCAAATAAAATGACAAACAGGTCTTTGTTGTCTCTCGCTTCCCGAAAACCCAGTCGGGAAACCATGTGGGCTGCGGCATCCAGGCAACTTTCGCAGGCCAGATGCAAGGTTCTTTCTACAAACCGCTGCTCTTTCTTGCTTTGACGATAATCATTTAACGAAATGGCCTCATACTCCTTTAAATCAACGAGATACTCCTTTAAAAATCTCAACTTAGATTCGATGATTTCCCGGTCCAGCATTTACCGCCCTTCCTCTCAAGCGCCGTAAAAATCCCTCAGATCCAAACACTCTTTATTGATATAGTATTGAAAATCGAAGTATTCCTTTTGTTTTCTGATTCGATACTCTCGCTCTTCATCAGGGTGTTGAATATACATCGGCCTCCCGTATCGGAATACCTGGTGAATGAGTTTCAATGATGCGCTGTTGAGTATTACAACGTCCACCGGACAATGGAAAAGCGTTTCGAGGTCATCAATTAACGCAAGCCGAACCCCAAAAGCATCCTCCGGGGAAACGTCCGGTTCCAGGCGAATCGCTACATCAAGATCGCTCTTTTCGGATGCCACACCGGCGACCGTAGATCCGAACATATAGGCGGATCTGATCGTCCCGTATTCGCTGAAAAGCGAGTGCAGCTTTTGTTTGAGCGTTTCTAATTCTATGGTTCCTGATGCTGAACGGTTCATGAATATCAAGTTATCGTATTCTGCAATAATTTTCAATCAAAAGGGCTGCTTACCCCGATCCAGCGTACGGTATTGAATGGCTTCGGCGATATGTGCCGATTCGATATCTTCAACTCCCGACAGGTCGGCAATGGTTCGCGATATTTTAAGAATCCGGTTGTAGGCCCGGGCGGACAATCCCAGTTTGTCGATGGCCGATTCCAACAGGGCAGCGGAATCGTCATCGATCTTACAATATTTCTTGATATGGCGGCTGCTCATCTGGGCGTTTGCGTGGATCTTGGTCCTGGCAAATCGTTCGGACTGGATGGCGCGAGCCGCGGTCGCCCGGTTTCGGATGTCTTCGGAAGACTCTGCATCCCCTTCCTTTCGAAGATCCTTGTAAGGAACGGCGGGAACCTCCACATGGATATCGATCCGATCCAATAGCGGGCCGGATATCTTGGAACGGTACCTGTGAATGTGTCCGTAGCTGCACCTGCAGGGGTGTTTCGGATCCGAAAAATATCCGCAGGGGCAGGGATTCATGGCCGCAACCAGCATAAAACTGGATGGATAGGTCAAGGTGGTGGCTGCCCGGGATATAGTAACCAGCCGATCTTCCAGGGGTTGCCGCAACACTTCCAGAACATGTTTTTTGAATTCCGGCATTTCGTCCAGAAAAAGGACGCCGTTGTGGGCAAGACTCACCTCTCCCGGTCGCGGATGGACTCCGCCTCCGATCAATCCGGCATCGGAAATGGTGTGATGGGGAGATCGAAAGGGTCTTTCAGTGACGAGTGCCTGATCTTTTCCAAGCATCCCCATCACACTAAAGACCTTTGTGGTTTCAATGGCCTCTTCAAAACTCAATGGGGGAAGGATGGTGGATATCCGTTTCGCCAGCATGGTCTTACCCGAACCCGGTGGACCGATCATGATCAGATTATGGCTACCGGCTGAAGCCACTTCCAGGGCGCGTTTGGCATGTTCCTGTCCCTTCACTTCTGCAAAATCGATTCCTGCTTCATTTTTCGTGTTAAAAATCGACGTGATATCGATTTTCTCCGGTTCAAGATCCACGACACGTCGTAAAAAGTCCACCACCTGGGGTAAGGTGTGGGCGGAAAAAACAGATATCCCGCCAACCACCGCCGCCTCTCTGCCGTTTTCCGAAGGCACCACGATGCCGGCATAGCCGGATGTTTTGGCGGCCAGCGCCATGGGGAGGGAGCCTCTCACCGGTTTGATCCGGCCGTCCAGAGAAAGCTCTCCTAAAAACAAAAACCGAGATATGGTATCCTTTGGAATGGTTCCGTTTGCAGATAGAATTCCGAGGGCGATGGGAAGATCGAACCCGGTCCCCTCCTTCTTGATATCGGCGGGAGCCAGATTAACGGTAATCCGATCGTCGGGGAATGTATAGCCGGAGTTTTTAATGGCGGATTTAACCCGCTCCTTGCTTTCCTTAACTGCAGCTTCAGGCAGGCCGACAGTGGTAAAGGTAGGAAGCCCTTGGGCGATGTCTACCTCGACCTCCACCACATAGGCGTCGATTCCTGAAACTGCACTGCTTAATACCTTTGCAAGCAAGGCTTAACCCCGTGCCGGCTATCAGGATTTAGAGTTAGGGGAACAGATCGTGAACCATCGGGCGATTGTTCGATTCGCGACCCTCTGATTCGCGACAATAAACCCCTATACCAGATCGTCTTTGCGAGAACAATTGTTTTTAAAGCGCTCGGCCCGACCGATTTCGTTAAATCAGCATAAAATCAAGGAATTAGAGGTTGCAATTTTTCTCGAAACGTGTAAAAAGGGGAGAATTTTTGAATTTGGTTTTTTCACGGAAGGTCATCGATTGTGAGCCTCTATTTTCATCAGCGTACGGTTGCCAAAGAAGTCACCTGCTCCGGAATCGGCATGCATTCGGGAAAAGAGGCAACCCTAACCATTAAACCCGCGCCCATTAACCACGGTATCAAATTCGTTAGAACCGACCTTCCGGAATGCCCATCGCTCTCTGCCCATTTCAATATGGTGGTAGATACCAGCCTTGCCACGGTTATCGGATATGACGGATTCATCGTTTCCACCATCGAACATCTTATGGCTTGTTTCTCAGGCTTGTCCGTTGACAATGCGTTGGTGGAATTGGATTCCTACGAAGTGCCCATCATGGACGGCAGCGCCGGCCCTTTTGCTCAGATCATCAAATCCGCCGGCATCAAAGAACAGATGGGATCAAGATATTACTTTATCATCAAAGAACCCATTGAATTGAAAGAAGATGACAAGTCGGTAACGGTGTATCCGTCGCCGTCCTTCAGAATTACCTGCAATATCGAGTTCGATCACCCCCTTGTGAGGAAGCAGTCTTACTCGATTTATGTGTCTGAACATGTATTTGAAACCGAAATTTCCCGGGCCCGAACATTCGGATTTCTCCATGAGGTCGAATATCTCAAACGTTACGGGTTTGCCCGGGGCGGCTCCCTTGATAATGCCGTTGTTATCGATGAGAACAAAATACTCAACAACGAAGGGCTGAGATATCAAGACGAATTTGTCAGACATAAAATTCTTGATTGCATCGGTGACTTTTCCCTCCTTGGAATGCCGATTTTGGGTCATGTGGTGCTAAACAAATCCGGACATTCCTTCAATCATGCCTTTCTGAAAAAATTCTTTGCCCAGAGAGAATCCTGGGAGACCCAGATTATCGAAAACAACGAACACCAAACGGAGATCCAACCGAAATCACTTGCCATTTAAACCGGTATTCGTTATGAATTAGAGATGTTATTCAAGGCGAAACCTATTTTTTTATTCTTGATTCCACAGACCTCAATTCCTTTACCCGTTCAAAATGACACGGCTTAGAAACAGAAAAAAGTGTTTCATTCTGATTTCAATCCTCCTCCTTCTTCAAGGAACAGCCACGGCACAAGAAGCAGCGCTGACAAACATCATTGTCACCAATACCCGCGATGACCTTCTGCTATATCTGGAAGTGGAAGGTGCGTTCAGGGATGAAATGAAAAAAGCCATATTAAGCGGTGTTCCAACCACATTTTCCTACTTCATCACGGTTCACAAAGTAAGACCGCTGTGGAAGGATAGAGAAATAACGGATCTGAAAATTTTCCATACCATCAAGTACGATAATCTCAAAAAGGAATTTATGGTTAAACGGTCATGGCAGAACGGAAATCCGGTTGTTACCAAATCTTTTGAGGAAGCCCAAAAGCTCATGAGGGAAATCGACAGCTTAAAAGTCGTTTCCCTGAGCACATTAGAAAAGGGAAGTCAATATCAGTTGGGTGCAAAAGCGAAACTGAGCAAACTCACCCTTCCATTCTATCTTCACCGTGTCCTTTTTTTCTTGTCTGCATGGGATTTTGAAACAGATTGGTATACAATTGATTTTATTTATTAAATCTTACCGATGGATACTGATCTCAGCCACAAAAAAATAACCCGTTCTCAAAGGAAAAGTACCCCTACATTCTTTACGGAACAGGACTTGAAACGTCGGAAGCGTGAAGGGGTCATCATCGTCGTCGTTTTGGCGGTCATCGCCCTCCTGACGTTTACCGAAAGCAAGCTCTTTCACTTCGGATCCGATATTCCCATATGGAATACCATTTCGATGTTTATCCTGATCAACATCAACCTTCTGTTGGTCATTTTGTTGATATTTCTCGTTTTTCGAAATCTGGTTAAACTCCTGTATGACAGGAAGCGGAGGGTGATGGGGGCAAAACTCCGAACCCGATTGGTGGTGGCGTTCATCGCATTAACCCTGTTGCCGGCATCCGTGCTTTTTATTTTTTCCATAAACTTTATCGCCACCAGTATCGAATCTTGGTTTAATGTCCCTATTGAACAGGCGCTGGACAATTCCCTTCGGGTCGGGCAGCGGCTCTATTCAACTGTCGAAGAGAGCAATCAATTATTTGTAGAGCGTATTCCACACCAGCTGAAGGCCGAAAATCTCCTGAATCCCGACAAGAAGAACGATCTGGCCCGCTATCTTCAAGTTACTAGGCGCTCATTCAAGATCGATGCTATAGAAGTCTATTCCACCAATGCCAGTCGAATCTCTTTATCGGTAACCCCGGAGTTGAGATCTTTTAAAATTCCATTGGTATCCACGGATAATTTGCAAAAAGATCTGACCTCAAAAGGATTTCGGTCATTTTCGGAAAGTACGGTCTTCGGCGAGTTGATCAGAACCGTCGGAACGGTGCCGTTCGGCATAAAACGAACCGAAGCAGAGGCTTTTTTAGTGATAACGACCTTGATCCCTCAAGATCTTACCCGGAAAATGGCCTCCATTTCAAAGGGTTTTGAAGAATACCAGCAGATAGAGTTGTTGAAAAAACCGATACAGATCACCTATTACATCACCCTGTCCATTGTGGCCCTGCTGGTGGTATTTTGTGCGATTTGGTTTGGCTTCTATCTGGCAAAGTCGATTACCATTCCCATCATGGACCTTGCAGAAGGAACTCGGCGGGTGGCTGAAGGAGATCTGAGCTTCAGCATCTCTCCGGTTGCGGATGATGAAATCGGAACCCTTGTCAGCTCATTTAATAAGATGACGCGAGATCTTCGCTTCGGGCGGGAACAGTTGGAATTTTCGACCAAAAAGCTTCGTGAGCAGAATGTCGAAATCGAGGCCAGAAGAAAATATATGGAAATCGTTTTAAGAACGGTTTCTGCCGGAGTGATCACTTTAAATTCCAACGGCATTGTGACCACCATTAACACGTCTGCCGAAAAAATGCTCAACATCGAACCGGAAAGGGTCTTAAATAAGAGTTACAAAAGGCTGTTGCCCGATCACCTCCTGGAAATGGCCGAAGATATCATCGAAACCCTGACATACTCCAAACACGGCGCCGTGGAACTGCCTCTGAAGTTAACCATCGACGGAAGCCCCAGAAGCTTTATGACCCATATCAACTTCTTAAAGGACGATGCCGGCCGGGAATTGGGTATCGTCATGGTTTTCGATGACCTGACGGACCTTGAAAAGGCGCAGCGCATGGCAGCCTGGCGAGAGGTTGCGCGCAGAATCGCCCATGAAGTGAAGAATCCCTTAACTCCCATCAGCCTTTCCGCTCAACGACTGAAACGGAAGTATTCGGAGCGTTTGAACGAACCGGTGTTTGAGGAATGTACCCAGATGATTATCGATCATGTGGACTTAATACGGAATCTCGTCAATGAATTTTCATCCTTTGCACGGTTTCCGGCTGCAGATCCAAAACAGTTCGCCTTGCCAACCATTGTTGAAGAGTCCGTGGCGCTTTATCGTGAAGGTCATCAGGAAATTGAATTTAATGTCTATATCGAACAGGAGATACCGATCCTGAACGTGGATCGACAACAGATCAAACAGGCCCTGATCAACCTTATTGATAATGCCATCGGTGCGGTAAGGAAGGATGCTAACTCCCGCATTTCCATCACATTAAGCCATGACCCGATTCTAAAAAAAGTTAGGATGGAGGTATCGGACAACGGTATCGGTATCTCGGATGAAGATAAAACACGCCTCTTCGAACCCTACTTTTCAACGAAAAGGGCCGGTATGGGTTTGGGGTTGACCATCGTCAGCACCATTATTGCAGACCACCAAGGAACCATCAGTGTACAGGACAACAAACCCCAAGGTGCAAATTTTGTGATAGAATTTCCGGTTTAGAGAATAAGGAATCCGAAGGCTGATTTCGAAGGGCCCGGTAAAACCGCCGGGATTTTCAATAGCATTGAACCGGTTGACGAATATGAAAGAATGCCGTATGGGGTGTATTCCATTTGATCTTTAAGGAGAACGATACAGGATGTTTCCATCGATTTTGATAGTTGACGATGAACCTTCCATTCTTCAATCGCTCAGCGGTCTTTTATCAGATGAAGGGTTTGAAGTGATTACCGCCTCAAACGGCTACGAGGCATTAAAAACCATAGACGATGAATCGCCGGATTTGGTGCTGCTGGATATCTGGATGCCGGGTATGGACGGAATTGAAACCCTCAAAGAGATAAAGAAAGGAAATCCCTTTGTCCAGGTCATTATCATCACGGGTCACGGAACCATCGAAACGGCGGTAAAGGCCACAAAACTGGGTGCTTTCGATTTCATCGAAAAGCCGCTATCCATCGATAAGGTCATCGTCGCCATTAACAATTCCCTCAACTTCAGACGACTTGAAGAAGAAAACCGGTACTTGCGGAAAAAGACCATAGAAAAACACTCCATCACCGGCAGCAGCCCCACCATATCAAGGGTCAAAGAACAGATTGCCGTGGCCGCCCCCACCGACGCCTGGGTTCTGATTGCCGGTGAAAACGGTACCGGCAAAGAATTGGCTGCCCGCACCATTCATCAACTGAGTTCCCGCGCGGATCAACCCTGGGTGGACGTGGACTGTGCGGCAATCCCTGAAGATCTAATCGAGAGCGAATTGTTCGGTCATGAAAAGGGCGCTTTTACCGGCGCCACCACCAAAAAACGGGGGAGATTTGAACTGGCCAATAAAGGGACCGTCTTTTTGGATGAAATCGGTGATATGAGCCTCGCGACTCAAGCGAAAATACTTCGGGTGCTACAGGAGCAGAAATTTCAAAGGGTCGGTGGAAGCAGAGTATTGGACATGAATGCCAGAATCATCGCTGCAAGCAATAAGGATCTTGAAAAGGAGATAGATAAAAATATCTTCAGAGAAGATCTTTACTACCGACTCAATGTGATCCCCATCGAAATTCCACCCTTGAGAAACCGCAGGGAAGACATACCGCTTCTGGTGAGAACATTTCTGGACGAAAACTCGGCTCATGATCAGGGCAAGACAAAGGTTATGGCACCGGAAGGCATAGAATTGTTGCAGCAATATTCCTGGCCGGGAAATGTTCGAGAGTTAAAAAACCTGATCGAACGATTGGCGATAATGGTTTTTGGAGACGTTATCCGTGCCGCCGACATTCCCGGTCCATACAACCCGGATATTGCGGAAGGGCCTTCAGGGGACAAGGCTGATCTCTTTTTGATTGATGAATTAAAAGCGGCTAAACAGGCGTTTGAAAAAGAATTCATTAGAAGAAAGCTGCAAGAGCACAACAATAATATCACCCATACGGCCAAAGCCATCAGTGTGGGACGGAGTTATTTACATAAAAAACTGAAAAATTAGGACCATCCGAACGTCCCGGTTTTCTACCTGCTGAAATTCCGTTATTTGGGCTCCGATCATGAGATTACGAATCATTGGCGGCCATCTCAAGGGGAAGCGTCTTCACACGGTCCCCGGCCGTATGATCCGCCCGACAGGCAACAGACAGCGGGAATCCATGTTCGACATTCTTTCCCATGAAGTCGGGGACGCAGTGGTTTTGGATCTTTTCGCAGGGACCGGCGTGCTGGGAATCGAAGCCCTGAGCCGTGGGGCAAAATTCGCGGTTTTTTTGGATCAATTCAAAGGAGCGATTTCTGTTATTGAACGGAATATCCGGTCGTGTAAACTCGAAGAAAAAGCAAAAACAATCCGATGGAACATTCGGTACGGCCTATCTTGCTTGAAAACCGCTCCCCTTGAATTTGATTTGGTTTTTATGGACCCGCCTTACAACCGGGGAGATATTCGGCCCGCTTTAGAAAATCTTCATAAAACCGGTCGCTTGAAGGCCGGGAGTACCATCGTCATCGAACACAGCTCCGGAGAGCCGATATCCGTCAATGAAACAGATTTCAACCTGATCGATCAAAGACGATATGGAAAAACCCTTGTTTCGTTTTTAGGCTATATGGTATAGTCACCCTCCCTAAACCGGTAAATGAAGTGGTCGAACCCTATCCATCTAAAACGAGTTCGTAACATAACGATTACCTTGGGAGCGGCAGTTTTCGACATTTCACATTAGAAAGGAAGGTTGGGTTTTACATGCAAAGAATAGCCATATACCCCGGTTCATTTGATCCCGTCACCAACGGGCATCTGGATATCATCAAACGCGGTCTTAAACTTTTCGACCAGGTCGTTGTGGCAATCATGCATAATCCGGCCAAAGAGTCTCTTTTTACCGTAGAAGAACGAAGGGAAATGCTGGAGATCAGCCTCAAAAGCTTTTCGAATATCGAAATAGATACCTTTAATGGACTCACTGTGGATTATGCGGCCGAGAAAAAAGCCCATGCTATTCTTCGGGGTATGCGGGCTGTTTCGGATTTCGAATACGAATTTCAGCTGGCCTTGATGAACCGGCGGTTAAACCGAGACATTCAAACGGTTTTTCTGATGACCGGGCTGCGCTGGATTTTTACGAGCTCCTCCATCATTAAAGAAGCTGCCGGGTTTGGCGGCAATATCAATGGAATGGTACCGCCCATCGTCAATGCCCGGTTAAAGGAAAAACTGAATCCCAAAACACCTTCTCCCTGATATGGACCTGTGGCAGCTTCAGATATAAACCCACAAACCGTAAGAGTAAAAAATGAATGTATCCGTCTCAAAAAACGCCCGAATCGTATTAGAAAAACGCTATCTAAAAAAGGATCAAAACGGCAAGGCTGTGGAAACGCCGGAAGCGCTGTTTTCAAGGGTTGCCAAGAGTATTGCCGAGGCAGATGCTTGCTTTGATCCAATGGCTGACATTCAAAAGACAGAAAAAAAATTCCTTAAGCTTTTGGGCGAGATGCGGTTTCTGCCCAACTCGCCGACCTTGATGAACGCAGGCAGAAAACTTGGCCAGCTTGCAGCCTGCTTCGTACTCCCCATAGATGATTCCATGGACAGCATCTTTGATACGTTAAAGCATGCGGCAATCATTCATAAATCCGGGGGCGGCACCGGATTTTCATTTTCCAGAATCCGACCGGAAAATGACATGGTCCTTTCCACTGCGGGAATTTCAAGCGGCCCCCTATCCTTTATGTCCGTTTTTGACGTGGCAACAGAAACCGTAAAACAAGGAGGCACTCGAAGAGGAGCAAACATGGGCATCCTCCGTGTGGACCACCCGGATATTGAAGCGTTTATCGCCGCCAAAACCGATCACAGCCAACTGAACAATTTTAATGTTTCCGTGGCCATAACCCGTCGTTTCATGGACGCATTGGATAATGATGCGGAATACGACTTGGTGAATCCCAGAACGGAAAAGTCGATAAAAACCGTTTCAGCCAGAAAGATATTTAACGATATAGTCCATTCTGCATGGCAGAGCGGAGAACCGGGCGTCATTTTTATCGATCGTATCAATGAGAACAATCCGGTCCCGCAGCTAGGAGAGATTGAAGCTACGAATCCATGCGGCGAGCAACCGTTGTTGCCTTACGAATCCTGTACCCTGGGTTCCATCAACCTGTCCAAAATGGTTACCAATAACAGCTTGAACCAAAACCGTCTGAAAAAGACCGTACGCGAAGCCGTTCACTTTCTGGATAACGTGGTCGAAGTGAATCGATATCCACTCCCCATTATTGAAAAAATGAGCAAGGGGACGCGAAAAATAGGCCTGGGTGTCATGGGCTTTGCCGACATGCTCATCAAGTTGGGAATACCCTATGATTCGGAGGAAGCGGTATCCTGTGCCGAAACGGTAATGGCCTTGATCTCAAAAGAAGCGGCGGCGGCATCTGCGGCCTTGGCTAAAACCCGGGGAAATTTTCCCCATTATGAGAAGAGTCGGTTTGATCAACCTCCCACGCCGGAAATGCGCAACGCAACCACCACCACCATCGCCCCCACCGGAACCATCAGTATTATTGCCGGAACCTCCAGCGGAATTGAACCCCTCTTTGCCGTGGCCCATGTTCGACATGTACTCGAAGACAAGCAATTAACTGAAATTCATCCCTTGTTTGTAAAGGCGGTAAAAAAGGAAGGCATTTATAACAAGGCGCTCGTGGATGAAATTGCAGCAAAAGGGTCGATTCAGGCCATAGAAGGAATCCCGGATCACATTAAACGGTTGTTTCGAACATCCCACGATATTTCAGCAGAATGGCATATCAGAATCCAGGCCGCTTTCCAAAAATTCACGGACAACGCGGTTTCAAAAACCGTAAATTTTCCCATCGAAGCAACAGTGGAGGATGTGGAAAAAGTCTACCGCCTGGCCTATGAAATCGAATGCAAGGGGGTGACCATATACCGGTATGGAAGCCGGGACAAACAAGTACTCAATATCGGACCTGAAAAACAGCAAACCCCGAAGATCTCCCCCAGGTCCCGTCCGGTACGAACCCAAGGAACGACGGAACGCATCAGCACCGGTTGCGGGAAGCTTTATGTAACCGTCAACTCAGATGAACAGGGTATATGCGAAGTATTTGCTCAGATGGGTAAAACCGGGGGGTGTCCATCTTCTCAGATTGAGGCGTCCGGCAGATTAATCTCACTGGCGCTGCGATCCGGGGTGAAGCCGGAAGCCGTTATCCGGCAGCTCATCGGTATCCGGTGTCCGTCTCCCACCTGGCAGAAAGGAAAAATGGTGCTTTCTTGTGCGGATGCCATCGCCCATGTGCTGACAAATATTACAGATACGGATATTGAGGATCCGGAGGCCATGATGGGTGTTTGTCCCGATTGCGGCAGCGTCATGTACCATGAAGAAGGTTGCCTGAATTGTCATTCCTGCGGATATTCAAAGTGCAGCTAAAGGACAAGCTTCATCACCACAAAACCGGCGACTAAAAGCACGGTAAAGGCAACCGCCAGAATATCGAAGTACTTATCGATAAATTGCCGGATCTTCGATCCAAAAATGTATATCAGGCCCCCGACGATAAAAAACCGGGCGGACCTTGAAACAACTGAGGCAAGGATAAATACCGTAAAATTGATGTCAAAGGCGCCGGCGGAAATGGTAAAGACTTTATATGGGATCGGCGTAAATCCCGCGATTCCGATAGCCCACGCATCGTATGTCTGGTAAAGGGTTTGAATATAGGCCATCTTTTCCGTAAGGCCGTAAATCTCTATGATCCGGTTCCCAATACCGGCCATAAACTGCCAACCGATCAGATATCCCAGGCAGCCGCCCAACACGGAGCCGACAGAACAGATGAGGGAATAAAACAGCGCTTTTCCCGGAATCGCCACTGCAAGAGCGATCAACAGGATGTCCGGGGGGATTGGAAAAAAGGAAGATTCACAAAAAGCGATAAGGAAAAGCGCCCAGCTTCCATAAGGGGTTTCAGCCCAATGAAGCACCCAATCATAAAGTCGACGAAGCATCTACTATTCCCCCCACCCCTGTTCGCCGACCAGCTTCACAAATCGGCATCCGCCCAAATTCATCTTTCGTATACGACCCGACTCATCCTTGAAGATTTTGATTAGATCCTGTGAATACTGATTCCCCACCGGAACCACCATTCGTCCGCCCAAGGCCAACTGTTGGACAAGGGTATCCGGAATGTCCGGTGCTCCTGCGGTCACAATAATCGCATCAAACGGGCTTTCTGAAGACCAACCCATGGATCCATCCGAGTACTTGGTAATAATATTGTGGTAGTGTAGTTGATCGAAAAGTTTTCTGGCTTTAAAATATAAGGTTCGAATCCGTTCAACGGTATATACACGGTAAGCAATTTCCGCCAGAATGGCGGACTGATATCCCGATCCGGTCCCGACTTCAAGAACGCGATCATCCTCTTTGATCTCCAATGCTTGGGTCATTTCCGCCACGATATAAGGCTGAGAAATGGTCTGCTGCTCTCCGATGGGCAGTGGAAAATCACCATAGGCCTGATCCCGCAATGCCTCGCTGACGAACACATGCCGGGAAACTTGTCTGAGAGCGGAGAGAACGTTGGGGTCTGAAACACCTCGGGATTCGATTTGTTTGAAGACCATTTCGTGCCGCTGTCGCTCAAATTTCAAGGAGTCGGCCAACATGAAAAATATCTATCATAATGGGCTTTTTAAGGTCAAGGATTTCAACAAAATCAAGACTTCCGCACATCCCTTTGTGGCGTGTAGATGAATCAAAGGGGGTCGGAATTCTAATAAGCGGTAAAAAACCTTGATTTTTATAACAAAATTCCATAAGCCATAGCCGATTTCCTTCGATCCGGAGTTCTTATACTCATTTAGCGAATACCTTTAAGAGGATTTGTTCCCGGCCATGAACAGCTCTAAAAACCTGAATTTTGAACGGAGTAGCCCTTTTGTGGCAATCGGGATTTAAATTTGCCC
>CAYSUA010000073.1:0-14966 GCA_964433795.1 uncultured Desulfobacteraceae bacterium
CTTCCGACGATCATCGTAAATCCATCCACTCCGGTCGGTCCCTTTGATCGTAAACCGACTCCGACAGGGCAAATCATCGTCGATTTCATGAACAGAAAAATTCCGGCGTATCTCAATACCGGATTAAACTTCGTGGATGTGGCGGATGTTGCCGAGGGGCATTGGCTGGCATCAATATACGGTCGAACAGGGCAGCGCTATATACTCGGAAATGAGAACATGTCCCTCAAAGCGTTCTTTGCAGTACTCGCCCGTATCACCGGAAAGCGCGCACCCAATATCCGGCTCCCCTACTATCCGGTACTGATTCTGGCTTATTTCAATGAAGTCATATCAAAATGGGTTACGAAAAAGCCTCCGAAAATTCCCCTTACCGGGGTGAGGATGGCCAGACGGTATATGTTTTTTAGCAGTTCAAAGGCCGTCCGAGAACTGAAATTGCCTCAGCATCCAATAGAAGCAGCGCTTGAAAATGCGGTAAAATGGTTTGCTGATAACGGATATCCGGATCAAAACCATTGAAATTGAGAGGCCTTGTTTAAGTTTTCGCTGTAAATTAAGTCAGTAATATGATACGGTAATTCTCAATTCCGATTATTGCGATGGCATTTAAATTTATTATGGACAAGATCTTAATAATCATAACCGTTGCCCTCTAGGACGCCATTGATTCAATGAACCTGGAAAAAGATTCGATAGAACATAATAGAAAAGGCGAATCAACACAGGAAAACCTGAGACCTTCCCTGGTCCAGGATCCGGAAACCGATAAAGAATATCTGCGATACGCAAGCGCAAAAAAGAGGCTGTTCATCGGCCTGGTCATGGGTACCAGCACCCTGGTCAGCATGTTTCTGGTTCTGCTTTGGATTGTTCCCTACATCGGACTCAAGAAAATCCACCATACCGCCCCGTGGATATTAGGGGTACTCATATTCACAGCCATCTTCATTGTTGCTTGGGCAGCCTTTGGGCTGGTCATCAACATCGTTTCAGGAAAAGCATTGCCCCTGTTTAAACGGATGCGGGGAATTACGGTCAGACTTTTCTTACCGTTGATGACGTTGCTGGGAAGGACACTGGGTATAACCAAAGAAAAGGTTTGGGCTTCCTTCATAAAAGTAAACAATAAACTCGTGGCATCCTCGGGTAAGAGATACCGACCCTCCGAAATCCTGCTGCTGATGCCTCATTGTCTCCAGAGAAGCGTTTGCGATGTGAGGTTGACCTACGGGGTGGAAAACTGCAAGCGGTGTGGTAAATGCCCCATATTGGGACTGCTGGATTTAAGCCTGAAATACGGCGTACATATGGCCATAGCTACGGGCGGCACTATTGCAAGACGGATTGTGGTTCAGAAGCGTCCCAAAATAATATTGGCCGTTGCATGTGAACGGGATTTATCGAGCGGCATTCAAGACACGTATCCGCTTCCTGTATTCGGTATTTTGAATGATAGACCCTTCGGCCCCTGCCTGGATACCCAGGTCGCGCTGAACCGATTGGAGGCGGCGATGCAGAACTTTTTAGACCCCGAATTCTATCCGAAGACCGGACAGATCGAATCCTTACCTGTTGAATCACCGCAAAAGCTGCAGACAGTCAATAAGTAACCAAATCCAAGCGAGTTCTAAATAATTGAGCATCCCCGGTATCCAAAAATTACGCATCGGCACTTACATTCTGAAAAACCTGATACTTCAAAATCAGCGATTCCCCCTGGTTCTGATGCTGGAGCCTAGTTTTCGCTGCAATCTGAGCTGTATCGGATGCGGCAAGATTGACTATCCCAATGAAATTCTAGAACGTCGGCTGTCGGTGGCAGAATGTATCGAAGCGGCCGAAGAATGCGGTGCTCCGGTGGTCTCCATCCCCGGCGGAGAACCTCTTTTGCTTCCCGATATTCATATCCTTGTTAAGGAACTGATCGCTCGCAAGCGATTCGTTTACCTGTGCACCAACGCTCTTTTGATTGAGAAAAGAATTTCCGATTTCTCCCCTTCCCCCTATCTGACGTTCAATGTTCACATCGATGGGCTGCCGGAACGACACGATGGTTTGGCCAATCGTGAGGGGGTTTTTGATCTGGCCGTTTCTGCAGTCCGTCAGTTGATGTCCCACGGTTTCAGGGTAACCACCAACACCACTTTTTTTAATGGAGAAACACCCCATACTGCAGCCCGCCTGTTCGATTATTTGACCAGCCTCGGCATTGAAGGAATGACCATCGCCCCGGCCTTCAGCTACGACAGCGCATCTTCAGAACGGAATTTCTTTTTGGATCGTTTCGGCACAACGGATCTGTTTCGGCAGGCGTTTGAAATGGGCAAAGGAAAAAGTTGGCGCTTCAACCACAGCCTGTTGTACTTACAATTTCTTGCCGGAAAACAGCAATATGCCTGCACCCCCTGGGGAACGCCGACGCGGAATATTTTCGGATGGCAACGACCCTGTTATTTAATCGATGATGGATACACCGGCTCGTACCGAGAGCTGATGGCGACCACGAATTGGGACAGATATGGGGCGGGGAAAGACCCACGGTGCAGCGATTGCATGGTCCATTGCGGGTTTGAGCCCACGGCGGTCATGGATTCCATAAAAAATCCTTTCAAAACCCTCCGCACCTATTTGCGACATCTAACAGCAACTCGCCTGGGTTTTTCCTAAATTTTCTTGCTAATCAGAATCGATCCCGATATCAATTCGCGTAAATTGTTAATATAAAGCTTGTTACAGGAAAGCAGCCCGTTGATCACCAAAAAGATCACAACAAAAGATTTACTCCATGGGACGAAGAAATTTCTTCTCATGAAAGCGGGGCGTACGCTCTTTAGCGTCAACCTTGAAGTCACGCTTTGCTGTAATCTTCGCTGTAATTTTTGCAACTACTGGCAAAACAGTGGCGAGGAAACCCGTCTTAAAGACTATTCATCCATAGTGCGGCACCTCAATCCGCTTCACCTCACCATAACCGGAGGGGAGCCGCTTCTCCGGACCGATTTAGAATCTATCATCGAACGGATTCATGGGAACACCGATTTTGTTTATATGAATCTCATCACCAACGGCAGTCTGTTGACCGTGGACCGAGCCTTGTCCTTATGGAATGCCGGGTTAAATCAATTGTCCGTCTCTCTGGATTTTCCGGATGCGCGCCATGATGAAAACCGCGGTTTTACCGGGCTATGGCGTCACATCGAGAATTTGCTGCCGTCTCTTGCCGATACGGAAATCGATAACATCTGTCTGAACACGATCATCATGAAGGATAACTTGGAAAATCTTCTGGAAATTGCCCGATTGGCAAAAAATTGGGGAATCAAAGTTTCTTTCAGCACCTACAATCCGTTTAAAAACAACAACCCGGACCATATCATTCAAAAAGATCGATTCCGTTATTTACGGCAAATCATAGAAGACCTGATTGAATGGAAGCATAAATACCGAAACATCACCAATTCCGATTTTTACCTGAAGAATATTCCCGAGTATATTCAGAACGGATATGTATCCGGATGTCTGGCCGGCAGGAAGTGGGTGCAAATCAGTCCGGACGGAACGTTACGACGCTGCTCCGATCAGGAAACATTGGGAGATTACCGAATGTTCCGACCCAATCGGGTTCCGGTAACCCGCTGCCGGAAGTGCTGGTATGCATGCAGGGGAGAAGCAGAAGCGCCGTTGGGATTGAAACGAATCGTGGAATTGAACCGTTAAAATGGGTGAACTTCGACTTCAAAACAAAAACAGAGAAAACCGATTCCTTTTAGGTCGTCTTGCCCGAGTTTCCGCGAACTACCCCCGGTGCATCATCGGCATATCAATTCTACTTGCCGTTATGTCGGTATACCATACCGTGACCCACCTGGATTTTAAAACCAGCCGCAACTCGCTCATTTCCCTGAAAGAACCTGCGGTCAATCGTTATAAGCAAATCTCAGAAAATTTTGGGAGACTCACCAATGCGCTGGTGGTAGTGGAAGGGCTTGACCTCAACCGGATGAAGGAATTCGTAAAAAACCTTGCAGCAACCCTTGAAAAAGAGCCCGCATACTTTCAGAACTTGATCTATCGCATAGACACATCGACCCTGGATGGTAAAAAGCTTCTCTATCTTTCCTATCCCGAACTGGTAGACCTTAAGCGTAAACTCATCGACTACGGCGAGTTGATTGAAGAGCTTTCCTTTTCCCCGGAAATCAGAACAATATTGGGATATATCAACCAGAAAATCAGCGAAGCCACCGTCTCCTACCTGATTTCAAATCTAATCGGTTCAGACACTGAAAAATCAGAAGCCGACTCATCCCCTGATATCCAAAAAAAACCGGTGGATCTCAGTTTTCTCCGTTCACTTCTTGAGGAGATGCGTTGGGCACTGGGAACCGAATACAGGTTTCACTCTCCCTGGAATACATTTTTCAACGCAGGGTCTGAATTTTCTGAAGACGGCTTTCTGGCATCAAAAGACGGTCGCTTCGTCTATATGATTCTCGATTTAAAAAAGAATAAGGGAGGGTTTTCCAATAAATGGATCCCGCTTGAGCGCCTCAGGGGTCATATCCGCGGCCTGGCAAAACAGTATCCTGATTTGAAAGCCGGAGTTACCGGAGAAGTCGCGTTGGCCACAGACGAAATGAAACAGGCATTGAATGACACGCTCTGGGCTACGGGTATCGCCTTAATCGGCATCGGATTGCTGTTTATAATTGTCTTCAGACAGAGCTTCAACCCGTTGCTGGTAATTTTTTCACTGGTCCTTTCCATTTGCTGGGCGTTTGGTTGGCTCACCTTGACGGTCGGTCACCTGACGATTTTATCGGTTGCCTTCACGCCCATCTTGCTCGGTCTCGGAGTCGATTTCGGCATTCACATTCTGGCCCGATATCTTGAAGAAAAGAATAATGGCCTGGAATTCAATCAAATGGTTCAACACGCGTTTCAACATACCGGCAAAGCGGTTTCAGCCGGAGCATTGACCACGGCATTGGCGTTTTTTGCCGTGATGTTGGCCGACTTTAGAGGGATTCAGGAACTCGGTTTTATCGCAGGAAGCGGTGTACTGCTGACCTTGATCGGCACATTTACCGTTCTACCGGCATTGCTCTCCCTGACAAAGACAAGAAAGCAATCCAAGGCAAAGGGACATCTTCATCTGAATCGGCCCCTGGTCATTCTGGAAAGAATTTACAGCCACCCCAAATCGGTGGTTATCGGTGCAGTGGTTATCACAACCCTTTCAGCGGTTTTTATGAGCAGGGTGTTTTTCGATTACAACCTGTTAAACCTGCAAGCCAAAGGAACCGAGTCGGTGGTGTGGGAAAAGAAGATTCTGAATCATTCCCAACGTTCATCCTGGTTTGCCGTTACCACGGCCGACTCTCTGGAAAACGTGCGGAGAAAAGAAAAAACCTTCAAATCTTTGCCTGGCGTAAGAAAAATCAGGAGTATCGAAGACCTCATTCCGGAAAACCAGGAGATCAAAATACCGGCGGTACTTGAACTGGAGCCCCTTGTAATCGATTACGATTTCATGCTGGAAGACCCGGAGTCGCTGGATGTAACCGAAATTGCGGAGGTTGTGGATAAAATTAAATTCAAGCTGCGCACAGAGGTGAAGTGGGATCCTGAAAAAAAGCCGGATGAAGCAGAAATCCGTCTCACCCGGGAAGCACTGGTCCGGTTCGCCGATTCGTTAAAACAGACCGATGAGAAAACAGCGCAAACACGATTAACCCGTTTCCAAAAAAAACTGTTCAAGGATTTTTCCAATAAATTTAAATTGCTGAAGGATAATGTTCGACCCTCGGGACCGGTTGTGGAAAGTGATATCCCTACGAATATTTTAAGGCGATTTAAGGGGAAAGACGGTCAATACCTTCTCCGCATCTATTCGAAGGAGAATATATGGAATAAAGAACCCATGGAAGCATTCGTCAGCCAGCTCAAAAGTATCGAACCGGATATCACCGGTTCACCGATCGTGGGGTACCTTTCCATTCATCATATGAAAAAGGGTTATCTCCAGGGGGGATTTTATGCCATCGCCGCCATTGTGATCGTTCTTTTGGTGCTGTTTCGCAGGTTGAAGGAAACCACCCTCGCATTGATACCGTTGGTATTTGCCGTCATATGGACCCTCGGCTGGATGGGTGGATTCGGTATATCCTTCAATTTGGCGAATGTTATCGCCCTTCCGCTGTTGTTGGGCATTGTGGTGGATGATGGAATCCACGTGGTCCACCGTTTTCGGGAACGGCCACATGCAGTTGAGCGTCTGATCACAAACAGCACTGCTCAGGCCATAAGCTTGACCTCCTGGACTACTATGGTCGGATTCGGTAGCCTTCTGATCTCGCGGCATTTGGGAATCTTCAGCCTGGGTCTGGTGATAACAGTGGCTGTCGGCACGGCCTGGGTGCTTTCCTTGATCCTGCTGCCTGTGGTATTAAAGTTCGGTTCTATAACAAAAGAAGGCTAAACCTTTGGGGAGCAATTAATTCCGAGTATTTTCGGAGTATTGGAGTACTGGAGTGATGGAGTAATGACTCAAAGACCGGTTTTTCTTTTACAACACTCCAATACTCCATCGCTCCAACACTCCAACTGAATTGTTCCTGAAACTTTTAAACTTCTTAATATTACCTTTTTATTGGTTATTGTTCAGCTATATTTATGGGCGTTAAGGAATTGAATGAATCACTGAAACCGGAATAACAACCGTGTGTGAGGGCAAGCTATGTTTTCAGAAAAAATCATTTACAAATTCGTATCGATTTGCCTGATGGGGTTAGGGTTTCCGATGGTATCTATGGCCGAAACTCAAGGCAATCATTACACGTTTGATCTTTCAACGTGCATCCAGCAGGTTCTCAAAGCAAATCCGCGGATAGAATCAGCAAAATTGGATGTGGAAGAGGCCGACCTGCAATTTCAATCCGCCAAATTATCCCGCATACCGAAAATAGAACTCTTCAATCGGACAGGGATTGTAAACGATGCAGAGGGAGACGCCGTCACCGGGGAAGAGCATGAAGGTTCATTCGGCCCGTTTAACAAACTGGACCTGCAAATTATCCAGCCGCTGTATACATTCGGGCGTATCAAACACAATATCGAAGCCGCAAATATAAATGTGGATCGTCAGAAAGCGTCCCGTTTCAAAACCGCCAGCAAACTGATTTTGGATGCCCATAAACGGTACTATGGGTATGTACTGGCGCAACAACTGTTGAAAACGACCCGTGACATACAGAAAAACTTTGCTGATGCCCATGAAATCGCCGAGGAACGACTCGATCAAGGAGATGCCCTAGTCACCGAAACGGATGCCTTAAAGCTGAGGGTCGGTCTGGCCGTGGTCACCAAGAATCTCTACAAAGTCCAGCGCGAGGCACGGATGACGAAGGAAGCGCTCCGGGAAATCATGGGACTTGAGGATCGGGTCGATTTTGATACTGCCGAAAAGAGGCTGACGCTGGTGGAATTTACCCTGCAACCATTGGATCACTATTTGGCAGAGGCCGGGGAGAATAATCCAAACATCCGACAATTACAAGCAGTCGTGAGAGCTGAAGATGCTCGATATTTGGCGGAACGGGCAAAGTTCTACCCGACGCTTCTGGCTCTGGGCGGAGTGCGGCATGCGGTAGCCCCGGGTCGGGAAGAACAGAAAAATCCCTTCCTCACTGACAATTTCAACTTTTTCGATGCGGGTGTAGCCCTGGGTCTGAAATGGGATCTGAGCTTCATTCAGACAAACACGGCGGTCAAACAACAAAAAGTCAGTTACTTGAGAGCGAAAAGTCAGCTTGATAGAGTTTTAGACGGAGTCCATTTGCAGGTAAAAGACAAGTATCACCGCTACAAAGAGAAAGAAAATAACCTGGAGGCAAGCTTCGAGGCGAAAAAGGCAGGGCGTGCATTGCTGTTTCTAAACCTCACCAATTTCAGACTCGGTATGGGTTCCGGAAAGGATGTGTTCGACTCCCTTAGCCTTCATGCGAGAACGGACGGGGATTATTATCAGGCAATTTTTGAATTCAACATGGCTGTCGTCGAACTCAACGATGCTATCGGCAATCTGTCACCGGATAAGTATAACCCTAATTGATCGAAAGCCGATGCTACCCCATCTTCTGCGTTGCCAAGGGCTCGCGGTAGCAGACTACAGCTTCTCCCTTGGACGCCTTGAAGCTGGAGCACCCTCGACTTTTGATCAATCAGGGTAAAAATTTCATAAAATCAAATGGCAATGCAAAAAAAATGAAAAAGTCGATCTTACTGATCACACGGTTGCTGTTTATCTTTATTCTCCATTCAAACGCCGCCTTTGCATCCCAGGAGCTGGAGACACCGTCTCAGTTGGTTCATCGGCTCTTTAAGACGGTCAAGCAGATAAAAAAGGCTGATCCGGACAAAAACATCCTTATAACGCCAGCAGAAGATAAAAAAAACAGAGAACTGGCAGTTGTACTGAACCGGTTGCTCGACATCGGGTACATCAGCAGATATGCATTAATGAAACACTGGGACAATATCCCGGATCAGGACCGGCAGCTTTTTGTTTCTGTTTTCACGAATCTGCTGGCAAAAGTCGCCTATCCCAATGCCGGAAAATTCTTAAGGGATCTCGAATTTTCAATTCGTCGGGAGAAAAAGATTCGCAATAAGGTGATGGTGTACACCACGGTAATCCATAAAGAGGAGGGGCGTATCGATATCGATTTCAAACTCATGCAGGTCAGGGATGTGTGGATGGTGATCGATGTTTATCTGGATGGGGTAAGCCTTGTCCGAAACTTGCGAACCCAGTGCCTGAAAATAATCAGAGATCATTCCTTTGAGGAACTCATCGCACGGATGACAAAAAAAATTGAAGAAAGGAAGACGGCTCACCTCAAAGAGGTCACCGGCAGGAATTAATTGCGGTTCCCGTTCGATGTTTATACAGCAACCATAGATGAAGCATCCAGAAAATCTGCAAGCCGGCCAAACTGCCCCAAAGGAAAAATTTGAACCCGTCAATGAGCGCAAAAATCAGGACAAGCACCGTGAAATCACGCCCGTTGATTTGATCCAAAAACACCTGAAGCCGTTTAAACCGACTATTTTTCTCCGTACCGGTTCGAAGCCGCCTTTCCATCTGACAAATCCGCAGGGCCAACGTAATACTTCCTATCATAAAAAGAGAGACGAGGCCGGCTTTCAGTATCGACTCCTTTCCAAAGACCGCCCAAACCAAAGCGGCAAAAAACGCAAGGTTTGTCAGGTGCCCAAGGGTCGAATCTAGCTTCTCGCCCTTTCGACTTTCAGAAAATGTCAAACGGGCCAGGGTACCATCCATGTTGTCGAATATCCACGAGCCGCATAATAATAGTGCACCGATGACCTGGTTCCAGTAGCTACCGCGAGATAGGATAAACGCGCCGAAAAGACCGATCATAAAACCGGCCCATGTCAATTGATTGGGTGAAACCCCCAAATTCGAAAACAAGCGGACGGCAGGAAACGTCCAAATCCGGAACCATCTCACATGAACGGCTTCATCAGGCTTGCCGACCATATCCAATAGTCCTCGGTCATTGCCGGACGGGGTCAGTTGGGAAATCTTGCGACAAAAAATATTTGAAGGCACGGAAATCCCTTTGCCCCCTTCCTCCTCCTCCATACCGTCATTTTCCAAAGCCGCGTCATAGCTGGTCAAAACCGGCAGCGTTTCGCCATCCATAACGCAAGTCATACGCTGTGGTGTCCGCTCCTTTAATTTGTAAAACCATCTGAGAAGGGACGCCTCAAAAAGGATTCCCCCCCGAACGGATAGAACAGGCGATTCCGAAGAGACATCACCGGTGCCGGATCCGTCTTTCCAAACCAAACCGGGAAGTTTCTTTTTTCTCGACCAGTGCTCGATAATCGACTTGAAGTTGTGGCCTGTTGCAGGAAGTATGACTGTTTTAATGCCCGAACCGTGCAACGTCAAAAGGACACGCACGATGGCCGGAAGTCCCACCAGTTTTTTCTCAGCCCACGCCCAGTCGTTATTCATGTCCGGATATATGATCGCATGCTGCCACATGCCTATTGCTCCTCTGGAATCGATAAAAGCCGATGGTGTCTCAGCAGCAATTGCCAGGCGTTTTTTAGTGCAATCAGTGCACGAAAAAAATCACCACCCATGCATACGATCCGAGGGATCATGATAGGATGAAGCAATACTGCGGTTAAAAGGCGTCGCCAACAAAGCGACCCCATAGGGTTTAAGGACTGGAACAATTTTACAGGAATGTCGGTGGTTGCCGTATCACATATTGATCGAATCACCAGAAAGGGAAGGTTTTTGTCATGAGCCATACGAAAAACCGATGCGCTTTCCATATCGACTGCCTGTGCGCCGTATTTTAAGAAAAGAGCGGATTTCTCACGTGGTGTAAGGGCAGGATTCGTATCCGTTAAGAGAATACCCCGATGGACGGTGATCCCCTCTGACATGAGGAGGCGGCAGAGGGGATCGGCAATGGATTCGTCGATAACCCTGTTTCCCCCATGCTCGGCCTGAACGACGATTTCGGGAATCATCAGATCGCCGATACGAAGCTCCGGATCCAATCCGCCGGATACCCCCACAACAGCCAGGGCGGTGACACCGCGATCAACCAGCCAGCCGGCCGCAACTGCTGCATTTTCAGCACCGATGCCCGATCGGACACAAAGGAATTGAATGCCGGAATGCGTTGAAATTATTTTAATTTTTTGATTATCCGACCGATGCCAACGCTTCCAGCCAAAGATAAGACCCGCCTCCATGGACATCGGAGCAACAACACCCAGCGTCTGTACCATCAATCAATATGCTGTTGAAATATAGAGATCAGCCGGATTTTGCAGCCTCACCTCTTCCTGTCGCATCGGCTCATCATCGGACTGTCTTCGATAGACCCCTAAGGCCCATAACGGAAAGTACTGGCTGTATCCATGATACCGGAGATAAAATACCCTGGGAAATCCCGTACCGGTATACTGTGCTTCATCCCATCCACCGTCACTGTTTTGGGTGCGGCACAGGTAATCGATTCCGTTCCTGACGGATTCGCTATCGGTTTCTCCGGCAGCGAGGAGGCCTAGAAGTGACCAGGCTGTCTGGGATGCTGTGCTTTTACCTTTTCCCGCAAGTATCGCGTTGTTGTACGAATAGCAGGTCTCCCCCCATCCCCCGTCTTCGTTCTGGCACGATTCTAGCCACGCCACAGCCTTGCGAACGTATGGCTGTGACATATCCTCACCCACCTGACGTAAACCTGAGAGCACGGCCCAGGTGCCGTAAATGTAATTGACCCCCCATCGTCCGAACCAGGCACCGGATTCTTCTTGTTCGCTTCTAAGAAACCGCAAACCTCTTTCAATGGGAGGATAGCTGGTTCCATAGCCCAGCATGGACAGCAGCTCAATACATCGGGCGGTAATATCGGATGTGCTCGGATCAAGAAGAGCACCGTGGTCTGCAAAGGGAATGTGGTTGAGATAGAGGTCGTTGTTGTCGATATCGAATGCACCCCACCCCCCATCCGAACTCTGCATCCCGAGAATCCAGTTTATCGCTTTTGCGATCCGCTCTTTATAATGAGAGGACGCCATGGCATTCCCGCGAAGAATCGCCATGGCCACCATGGGCGTATCATCCAGATCGGGATAGTAACCGTTTTCAAATTCAAACGCCCACCCCCCGGATTCGAGTTCCGGCGCACGATAACACCAATCTCCCGGGACGAAAATCTGTTTACTGAACAGCCATTTGATGGCGTCCTCTATGGCGGAATGATCAGAAGGAATACCCGATTCCAACAACGCAGAGGTGCTCAGGCAGGTATCCCAAATCGGAGACAGGCAAGGCTGGCAAAGGACTTCCTCCCCTTTATGAACAATCAAATCATCCAGCGCCTGAAGTCCGCGTTGATAATCTGCATGATCATCCGGATAACCGAGGGTTTTTAATGCCATGACAGCATTTGCCATTGCCGGAAAAATGGCCCCACTCCCGCCTTCTCCCTGCATCCGATCCAGGGTCCATTGCTCGGCATGTCCAAGGGCACTCGCTTTGGTTCTCTGGGGTATCCAGCCGTCGATCCGTTTTAATACCCGATCCAAAAGGATAAACATGTTTTTATAAAAGTGTCCAAATGAAAAATGATCCAGCTGCGTCAGCTCTTCCGGGGGATCGATGAAGAGTTCCCGAACGCCTTCGCGCGGATCCAGCGCACATACCGGCTGCTTGGCATATAAAATCAAAAGCGGCACAATAACGGTTCGCGACCAATAGGACACACGATGGAGATGGAAAAAAAACCAGTCCGGCAGCAACATGATTTCTATGGGCATGGCCGGGGTCGCTTTCCAGGAGACTTGCCCGAACAGGGCCAGTGTGATGCGGGTAAACACATTCACCTTTACAGCCCCTCCCATGCTCAGTATAAGTTCTCGCGCCCTGACCATGTGAGCGGCATCCGGGGTGTCGCCCACAATTTTTAATGCAAAATATGCTTTCACCGTAGCACTGATATCTGATTTCCCACCCTCAAACAGCGGCCAGCCACCGTCTTCAAGTTGTCGATTTCGAATATATCGGGCTATTTTTTCACTTAAATGGGGTGAGATGTCTCTATTAAGAAACCGTTGCAGCAGCAGATATTCTGAAGGTATGGTGACGTCGGCCTCCAAGTCGAAAACCCAATACCCTTCAGGCTTCAGCAAAGAAATGATATGGTCCTGAGCTTTAGAAATGGTATGGTCCAATCGGCTTTCGGCAGAATGAGGTAGCTCGGGCATCAGGGTGTTTAAAGCATAGTCCATATTCGGTTCCTTAAATTCGCGGCGCGGTTCGGGGGCAACATAACACGTCGATTCTACTAGTGCAATATCATTAATAATATTCACATAATAAATCGAATAACGATATGATGCGTCCCATCACAATATCATCGACATCAAAAATGTAATGACGCCCGCCAAAATGAAATGGGTCTCCACTAGAAATTCCAGTCCGATGCTGGGAAGCATGCCTTCTTTCCCGTGTCTTGAAATGACGGCATACAGAAAAACAGAACTGAGGGTTAGCCCGATTCCGATACTCGACATCAGTCGGAGGATGCTTGGGATCACTAAAAAGGCGATGGAAACCAGCAATAGTATTTCTAGCAATTTGATGGTTTGTCTTTCTCCAAGCAGGATAGGTATCGTCTCACGACCCACGATTCGATCTCCCTGCATATCTAGAATATCGAAGAAAGCGGTTCTAATGAATACCATACAGACAGACCAGGCAAACACTAGTATTGTACTGAACCCCAAAGTGCCCTTCAACGCAATAGGGGGCACAATACTGCAGATGATACCCCAGGCAAATGCAATCAGCATTGTCTTGGAACCGGGAATATCCCGGATCCGTTGATACCGCCCGCCCCCGATCCCTTTCGGAATGAGCCTTAAATTATAGGAAACCCCGGTCAGGGTCATGGCCAGAAGAATCATAAAAGGGAGCCATCCCAGGGTAAATGAAGTCATCAGCCCGACGATACCGGCAATGAGTGCGATTAAGGTGAGAAACGTCCGATGGGCCTTATAGTAAAGGGCGCGATCAGGATCGTTGTACTGGGTGGATCGTCTGCCGGTTAAATTGTTGAATATATGCATGGAGAGCACATATAGCATGGCGATCAAAATAACCGGCACGTTGCTTCCCATGCCCTGAAGCTTCAGACATGCATAACACAGCGCACCGGCACCCATGGACAAATATATATTGGAGAGCAGAAGGTTTCGTTGCAGGATGAACAGAGCGCTTCGCCAGCCCTGCTGGCGCTTTGAAAGCTGATGTTCCAGGGAACGGAATACTTTCTTGATAATCCAACTGGGTGTGGAAGCACCGGCGGTTATTCCGATGGTCCGTGCATCCCCC
This sequence comes from uncultured Desulfobacteraceae bacterium, assembly GCA_964433795.1. Classification (GTDB taxonomy): domain Bacteria; phylum Desulfobacterota; class Desulfobacteria; order Desulfobacterales; family SURF-15; genus DUZK01. Next base: position 13,955 of record CAYSUA010000073.1, read on the forward strand.
AGCGCCTGCGGGTCCAACTCATTTTCAGTTTCCACATGAAATACCGGTTTTCCCAATTTTCTGACGATCTCGACCAAACGATTGGTATTCCCGCTGTTGCGCCCCCCGACCACAATCATTGCATCGGATTCTGCTGCGAGTTGTCTTACCTCGCTCTGCCTTCGTTCGGTGGCATCACAAATGGTATTGAACAGCTTATAATGGGGCGCCTTTTTCTGCGCCCAATCTGTAACACTGGTGAAAAATGTACTGTTCTGGGTGGTCTGAGCGACGATTATCGCCTTTTCAAATATGGGAAGCGCTTCAAGCTCTTCCTGGTGATTAATAACAATACCGTTGTCCCCGGCGTATCCAAGAAGCCCGATGACTTCCGGATGGTCCTTATCTCCGATGATAATGGATTGATATTCCTGGCGCGCATATTTTCGAATGATGGTCTGAACTTTGATAACATGGGGGCAGGTGGCATCGATAACTGAAAATCCTGCTTTTTTCAGCTGTTCTTTTGTTTCCGGCGGGATACCATGGGCTCTGATGAGAACGGTTCCCACTCCTTTATCCGGAATCTCCGTGATAACCGATATTCCTTTCTCTTCAAGCACGGATAAGACCTGGGGATTGTGAATCAGTGGCCCGAACGTGTAAATGGGGGCCGGATATTTATTGGCTGCATCCAGAACCAATTCAACAGCCCGGCGGACTCCCATACAAAACCCGGCACTTTTGGCAATTTCAATTTTCATTGGATCACAGTTTATTGAGCTTTATACGATTCCGCCGTTGGCGTTTGGACAATCGGCGGGCCGGCCCTTTCTTTTTGGTAGTGGGTACCCATCCGGAATGGATCTCTGGATCCGTATCATCTGTGATATAAGAGGCTGCGAGATGTATTCTCTCCTCAAACAGAGGCGAGCTGATAGTGGCAGATCCTTTGGATTCGGCATAGTTCACGATTTCCTTATCGGAACTTACCACCAGCGCTTTTTCTCTTTCCTTAGCTGCCATCCGCTTG
>CAYSUA010000074.1:0-14810 GCA_964433795.1 uncultured Desulfobacteraceae bacterium
GCCCAAACGGCAACCGGATTCGGCACATCCATAATCGGGTGCGGGTGCGAAGCCGGCATAGACATGCTGTTGCCGCCGGAACAAACTCCTGACGGACGTCCCGGAGTTGTGGTGTTGTTTTTCACAACATCGAACAAAAACATGGAAAAGCAGCTTATGAACCGCTTGGGGCAGTGCGTTATGACTTCTCCCACTTCCGCCTGTTACAATGGGCTGGATTCAGACAACAAGCTGAAAATAGGCGGGAAACTGCGATTTTTCGGCGATGGTTTTCAGATCAGCAAACTGGTGGGAGAGCGGCGTCTGTGGCGCATACCGGTAATGGACGGTGAGTTTGTCATTGAAGAGCGCTTTGGTGTGAAAAAAGCGGTCGGTGGTGGTAATTTCCTCATCCTGGCCGAGAGTCAACCCGGCGCGCTGGCTGCGGCAGAGGCGGCTGCGGACGCCATTCGCAGCGTGCCGGGCGTTATTTTGCCTTTCCCCGGAGGGATTGTTCGAAGCGGGAGCAAACTCGGATCTATATACAAGGGACAGGGGGTTTCGACCAACACCGCCTATTGTCCCACCATTCGGCGTCAGGTAGATTCCGCTTTGGCCGAAGGGGTCAATTCGGTTATGGAGATCGTCATTGATGGTCTGGGTGAAGGAGCGGTGCGGGAGGCTACCCGAGTCGGTATCCAAGCCGCCTGCCGCTCGGGAGTGTTGCGAATAGCGGCAGGAAACTACGGAGGCAAACTGGGTCAGCACCATTTTTACCTGCAAGAGATACTCGACGGTGCTTGAACCATCATCGCTCTGTGCGGCGTGGAACCCATGGGTATCAAGGGGCGCTGTTGGGACCTTACAGGGTACTCTGAAATTCATTTTGGGTCTGCCTTCCATCCAGATTGATTTTTAAATTGTTTGCAGCAAAGAGAGATTTAGCCTTGGGATGCGTATCATGTGCCGGACTTGTTAGCGGATTTTCAGACGCAACGGATGAGATAATCCTGCGCCTGAAAAAACCGTCCACGATGCCGATTGAAGCAGACAGTATCACTCCCGACCTTTTTGCCGAGCGTAACCATGCCGCAATCAAGGCGCTACCCGCGTTTTACGGTCGACGGAAAGTGTCACTCGGCGATTTGTTTGCTGTGGAAGGTGAGAGATCAGACCGCATCGTCGTCCTTGGAAACCTGCGGCACATCAAGAAGATCGGCCAGGGTATGAGTCGAGGCCGAATAAAAGTGCAGGGAGACGTTGGTCCGCATCTTGGCGCCCACCTGCGAGGGGGCGAAATCACAGTCCGAGGGAATGCGGGAGACTGGGCAGGCGCTCATATGAAGGGCGGTCGCATTCGGATCCACGGAAATGCGGGGCACCATGTGGGCGCCGCTTATCCCGGAGAAAAACGGGGCGTAAACCGAGGTGTTATTATTGTGGAGGGGAACGCGGGTTCGGAGATCGGTGCGGTCATGCGCCGTGGCTTGATTATTGTTATGGGTGATGCGGGCGAGTTTGCGGGGGCAAGGATGATTGCCGGTTCGCTTTTCGTCTTCGGCCATTTGGGAAAAAGAGCCGGCGCGGGTATGAAACGAGGCTCTATCGTTGCCTTTGGCACCTGCGCACCTCTGCTGCCTACCTATCGTTTCGAAAGTGTTTTTCAACCGGTATTCATAAGGGTTTTCCTAAACCGCCTTCAGCAGTGGGGTGTGCCGATTGATCCGAAACTGGCACAAGGGTTGTTTCGGCGCTATTCAGGTGATATTACTAGGTTGGGAAAAGGAGAAATTTTGATACATGACTAGCATGAATGCAAGGGCTTATAAGATTGCGCGCCGGATGGAAGCAGAGGCAGAGCCCCTAAATATCTTTGTGGAAAAACTTTCCTGCGGCGCAACCGTGATAGACGCCGGCGTAACCGCGACGGGCTCCTTTGAAGCGGGACGACTCTTTAGCGAGGCATGCCTGGGCGGACTTGGGAAAGTTGATTTCTGCGCCCTTGACTTCGAGGGATTTTCCATTCCCGGTGTCAGCGTGACGATCAGCCGTCCGGTTGAGGCTTGCATGGCCGCTCAGTATGCCGGCTGGTCGGTGAAGGTTGAAAGTGAAGGCCAAGAATCCTACCGAGCCATGGGGTCGGGTCCGGCCCGGGTCCTTTATGGCAAGGAGGTGCTCCTGCAGGAGCTCGGCATAAAGGAACAGGCCGATAGAGCAGTCTTAGCCCTAGAAAGCCATAAGCTCCCCGGTGACGAGGTCGCCTCCTGGACCGCGGCAAAGTGCGGGATTTCTCCGGAGCGGGTCATCCTCCTGGTTGCCCCCACAGCCAGTCTGGTGGGATCGGTTCAAGTGGCGGCCAGAGTTGTAGAGACCGGTTTGCACAAAATGGTTGAGGTGGGTTTCGACATCAGCGACATTCTGTCCGGCTTTGGGGTGTGTCCTATCGCCCCCATTGCTCAGGACGACCTGCAGGCCATCGGTCGCACCAATGATGCGGTCCTTTACGGGGGCCGGGCCTGGTACACGGCAAAAACGGATCCGGATAAAATCGAAAAGGTGATCGAAAAACTTCCTTCTTCAGCCTCCAAAGATTACGGGGCTTCTTTTTACGAACTTTTCCAGCGCTACGGCTGTGATTTCTACAAAATCGACCCGCTGCTGTTCAGCCCGGCTGAAATCTATATTAACGAACTGACCAGCGGCCGTATGTTTCATGCGGGTCGGGTGAATCCCGCCATGTTGCAAAAGGGGTTGCTTTCATGAAGATCGCCATTCTTGGACGGCGAGACGGATGGTATACACGAGCCTTGCAAACAGCGTTAAAGGCCCGGGGCATTGAAGCGCCCTGTTTTCCGGTTACCCGGCTTGTGGGATCTGTCGGATCAGACGTACGGTTGAGCATTTCCGGAGAATCCCTGGAAGATTACCGGGCCGTGCTGGTCCGGGCCATACCGAGGGGTTCTCTGGAGCAGATCATTTATCGCATGGACGCGCTGCACCGGTTGGAAAACGCCGGGGTTCGTGTTCTGAATCCGGCACTAGCCATTGAGCGTGGGGTGGATAAATACTACACCCTGACATTGATGGAAGACGTGGGCCTTCCCGTACCCCGGACAATGGTGGCGGAGCGATTCGATGATGCCGTGGCCGCCTTTGACGATTTGGGCGGAGATGTGGTGGTTAAGCCCCTTTTCGGTTCGGAAGGAAGGGGCATGGTCCGGGTTTCAGATAAAGACACGGCCTATCGAGTCTTCCGTGCGCTTGAACTGGGCCGCTATGTCTATTACCTGCAAGAGTATGTGCCCCACGGATGTGAGGATATTCGAGTGTTTGTGGTGGGAGGAAAGGCGGTGGCGGCCATGACACGCCGTGGAGAAAACTGGAAATGCAACATATCAAACGGGGCAGGGGCCGAGCCGTTGGAGTTTGATAAACGACTGGCGGATATGAGCGTCCGGGCAGTCAAGGTCCTGGGGGCCGACTATGCAGGAGTCGATATCCTCCCATTGGAGAACGGCGGGTATTCCCTGATTGAAGTCAACACCATACCCGGTTGGCGGGCTTTGAAAAAGGCGACCGGATTTGACGCTGCTGAATGCTTGGCCGACTTTGTGCTGAAGACAACTCATTAAAGAATGATGACCCCCGAAAAAATTGGCTGGGCCGCAGAAATAGCCTGCTTGCTCGAAGTCAGCTCTGAAAAGCCGGGCAATGTGACGCGGAGAAAGGACTTCGATGACGCTTGTTTTGAAGACTTTGTTATCAGCGCCGCTGCCATCGGCCCGGCTTTCAAGAATGCCGCCAACGTGCCGGTGGGAGAGACCATACTCAGGGCGATCAGAGATACTCGGCGCCTTTTGGGGACGAATACCAATCTGGGGATTGTGCTCCTTTTGGCGCCTCTGGCCAAAGCGGCCGGACTGGATAATCGCCATGAATTGCGACCTGCCGTGAGCACGGTATTGAATGCGTTGACCGTTGATGACGCCCGGTTGGCCTATGAAGCCATTCGCCTGGCAAACCCCGCCGGTATGGAAACGGTGAAGCAGTATGACCTGCAGGAAAAGGATGTCAACATCACCCTTCGTGAGGCCATGATGCAGGCCCGTGATCGGGACGCCTTGGCCAGGGAGTATGTGACCGATTTTGCGATAACCTTTGAAATCGGACTCATATCCCTGCAGCGGATTCTGAAACAAGGTGTTGAAATATCAAGGGCGGTTGTTCAAACCTTCCTCTCTATTCTCGCTCAAGTGCCGGATACGTTGATTGCGCGGAAAAAGGGGATGGAAGCGGCCCGTGAAGTCTCTGACCGCGCCAGGCAGGTGTTAACGCACGGAGGTATTTTCAGCGAGAAAGGACAGGAGGCGATAAGGAAATTTGATTTTGCTCTCCGGGACAAAAGGCATACCCTGAACCCCGGAACCACGGCGGACCTTGTGTCTGCCGTACTGTTCACTTACATGGTTGAGAACGATTTGCCCCCTCTATTTCAAGGTCGATATGTCCCGACCGGTAATCCAACCTCTGTGCAGTGATGTTGCAACCAGGACGCCGCTAATCCCGGTGGCCGACAAGGCGTGGAGATGGTCCGGCGTTTTTACGCCGCCGCCGGCAATAAAGCTGTGATGGGGGAATTCGCTTTTTGCCCTTCGGAGCAGGGGCAGATCCGGACCGTCGCCGGATCCCACGGCATCGAGGGTTAAGAGGATGATACGTTCCATGCCTTCTGCGCTCAACCGGGTCAATGCTTTTAGTGGCTCAATGCCCTTTAAGGCTGCGGTACGGGAAAGGACCCGGCCTCCGGCCATATCGAGGCTGAAGATGATTTTTTCCCTGGTCATTGAATCGCAGATGCGCTTAAGCTGCTCCAATGAGCTTAATGTCTCCGAACCGATGATCACGACATCCGCACCGGCTGATAGAAGACGGCCTGCGGATTCAGCGTCAGCAACGCCTGAATCCACCCAGAGGTCGGCATCCAGTCGTGATGCGATTGCACCGATTGCCTCACTGTTATGGCCCGTGCCTTGTATGGCATCCAGGTCTGCGATATACAGTTCGTGGCAGTCGGTCTCTGCTTGAAGAGAGCGGGCCACTTCAACCGGATCCGCGCTTGAAGCCAGGATGCTTTGCACAGGTTGGTAGCGTTCACGCTCTCCTTTAACGGCATGTACAACAAGGCCCTTCATCAGGTCCAAAACAGGAATAATTCTCATGGCGTCATTGGCTCCGAACATTCTTGTTTACGAATATTTTTCAGGCGGCTGTTGGCCCGGGCCCGAGTTGCCGCCGGGTTTGGCCGCTGAAGGTCTGGCCATGCTACGGGCCGTGCTGGCAGATTTCCAAGCCTGGGGAGGGGTGAAAATAACAACCACACTCGATTACCGATTATCAGAAGTTTCGCTACCCGCGGAACGTCTGATCCATTTACACCCGGAGAATCATTACACGGTTCTGGAACAGCTGGCCGGACAATGTACAGCAGCCTTGATCATTGCCCCCGAAAGCGACGGCATCCTGGCCCGTCTAAGCACCTTGATGGAGAGCGGAGGCGCCCGCCTCCTCGGCAGCAGTCCGGCGAGCGTTGCTACTGCCAGCAACAAATGGGATTGCCACCGACTCTTCTCCCAAGCCGGATTGCCAACACCCGACACAAGGCTTGTTGACGTCAAAACTGCGATGGGGGCGGCTGAAAAAATCGGCTTTCCCCTGGTAATAAAACCTGTTGACGGAGTGGGCTGTGAGGGCGTAAGCCTCATCTCGGATGCAGCCTCGCTCCAAAAGGCACTGGAAAAAAACGACTTTTACGGCACCCGCTTATTGCTTCAGAGTTATATTGAAGGAGATCATGCCAGTATCTCCCTGTTGATCGCCGAGAAGGACACCTTATGTCTTAGCCTGAACAAGCAATTTATAGAAATCGGCGCGCCGTTCAGTTACCGAGGAGGTGAAGTTTTTTTCCCCTGCGACAAACGTGAAGAGGCTTTTGATTTGGCAAAACGCGCCACCGCTTTAGTGCCCGGGCTAAAAGGGTACGTTGGCGTGGATATCCTCATAACCGAAAACGGATGCTACATCATTGAGATCAATCCCAGGCTGACAACAGCATATGTCGGGCTCCGGCGTGTTGTCAACATCAATCTGGCTGAAGCAATCTGGGGAGCGGTTATGCAAGGGGCTCTGCCGCAAGACGTATCGCTATCGGGAAGTGTCATTTTCAGAAAAGAGGATTTGAATGGATGATTGCCATGCGCCGGGCAATTGGTATTGATCCGGGTACCATGAGTTTCGACTTGTGTGGTCTGGAAGGAGAAAAGCTTTTTTTGGATAGGAGCATTGCAACTTCTGAAGTTACTGCAAATCCGCAGATATTGGTTGACGTTATTCACGCTGCCGGTCCCGTGGATTTGATCGTCGGGCCTTCCGGCTACGGGTTGCCCTGGATAAAAGCCCAGGATCTCACGCCACAGCTCATAGACCGGATGCTTCTCAGTAAGCGTCGAGATCGAGGACGAAACACCATAATCAAGGGCATGCGCAGAATGCTTCATGTATTGAGGGAAAGTGGGTTGCCGATCTACTTTGCCCCCTCTGTAATCCATCTTACTACCGTGCCTGCGCATCGAAAGGTCAATCGAATTGATATGGGCACGGCGGATAAGCTGTGCGCCGTAGCGCTGGGGATATGGGACCAGGCCAATCGCCTGAAAATTGGTTATGACGCAACATCGTTTATCTATATTGAGATGGGCGGAGCCTTTACCGCCGTAATTGCGGTAGATAAGGGAAAAGTGGTGGACGGCCTGGGAGGCACTTCAGGCGCTCTAGGTTATCTGTCTTTGGGAGCCATGGACGGAGAGCTGGCATATCTATTGGGCAGCTTTCCAAAGGGACTTCTTTGCTCGGGCGGTGTCGCTTACATTGCCGGTCGTCCTGACCTAACACCCGGTGAGTTTGTGCCCCTGGCACAAACCGACACCCGTTGCGGCCTCGCATGGGAGGTTTTCATGGATAGCCTCGTCAAGACCGTGGCTGCTGAAATGTCCGTCGTTTCCGCGCCTCGAGAGATTCTGCTCTCGGGACGTCTCTGTCGCGTTGCGGAGATACGACAGGAGGTAACCCGCCGCCTCGCATCTTTTGCTCCGGTTCATAGGGTGGAGGGGTTTGCCCGGACAGCCAAAGAGGCCTCTCAGGGGGCGGCCCTCATTGCCGAAGGGATGGCCGGCGGCACATTTCAACAGCTGGTCGAAGTAATGGATCTTCGCCGAGCCGACGGCGACATCTTAGACAATATCTGCATAGCCGGTGCGGAGACCTTGAGGGGAAAATTTTAATAACGAGGATTTATGGTAAATTCATCACCGCAAGCGACATCCGCCATAAGATAGATTTTGTTAACCTCAAGCTACATATGCAGTATTTTACGGGATCTTCGGAAAAAGGAGTTATTCCAATTCCTTAAAGTTTAATCGAATTCAAACCATCATTTGTGTTATGCTGTTTATAGCCATCGCGTTTACTTTGAAGTGAGTTATTCATTACAGCGACGTGTGTTTTTCATGGAAGGGGCACTGGAAGCCCTTGAATTACCGATTACCGTTACAGATCTTAATCTGAAATGGATTTATCAATAGCGTTACGGAGGGGCTTTTGGGAAACCCAAATCTGAATAAGCGCAATATCAATGGTAAAGGCTTTAGCGTAAATACCAGGGAGTACATAAGAATCAATGCAACGACCGTGTATTTCGAGGATTAAGATTTGAGCCTGATGCGGAAATTGGGCAAAAAGGGGCGTTTTGCAAAGGTCTCAAAATGCCGGCAGTGCTCAGGAATCGAGAACACCGGCCGGTAGACTTAAAATTAAAATGGTTTTCAAACGACCGTTTCCGGTCAAACAAGGGGGTAGCGGTTGTAGAAAAAATCAGCTTGCCCTTCATGGCGGAACTGATCGACCGCGAGAAGTACCTGTAATAGGAAGCTCCGATTATAAAAAAGAGAATTTGATATGACACACAAGAACCATTCCGTCCTGGGGTGGGACATCGGCGGCGTCAATGTCAAGGCTGTTCGGCTTGGATGCCGGGAGCGGAAAATAAAAACATACCGCTCCGCTGTACGCCCCTTTGAGATCTGGCGAGAGCCGGGCAATTTGATCATGGTGCTGCGGGACATCGCAGAGGAACTCGGGATGCAGGATCTTCAAAGCGCGGCAGTAACTATGACGGCCGAACTTTCGGATGTTTTTCGTACGAAGCGCGAGGGTGTCCTCTATGTCCTGGACGCAATTGAAAAGGCTTTTTCGAAGACACCGATTTATTTGTTCAACCTTGAAGGCAGATTTTTTCAACCGGAAGAAGCGAGGGAGCACCCACTTCTGTGTGCGGCGACAAATTGGTTGGCCAGCGCACTTTTCATCGCAGTTCATCATCCCGACTGCATTTTTATAGATATCGGGAGTACAACCACAGACATCATCCCCATACGGGGAGGAAAGGTAATCAGTGAGGGCCGCACTGACACACATCGGCTTATATCCGGAGAATTGGTTTATACCGGTGTCTTGCGGACAAACCCGAATACGGTAGTGAATCAGGCACCTGTCGGCGGCCGGTCCTGCCGTATTGCCGCAGAGTATTTTACATGTATGGCGGATGTTTACCTTGTTTTGGGCCAAATAGCCCCCGAAGGATACACCTGCCCGACTGCCGACGGCAAGGTCAAAACCATACCGGCGGCCAGGGACCGGCTAGCCCGATTGGTTTGTTCCGACAGCGAAATCATGAGTGCGGAAGAAATCGACGCCCTGGCCCGCTATCTTCGGGAAAAGCAGCTTCAACAGATTGTTGACCCCCTGTTTCAAGTGCTGTCCGGGTTACAAGGAGGTTTCGGTTTGCCGCTGATCGTGGCCGGAACCGGGGGATTTCTGGCAAAAGAAGCGGCCAGGCGTCTGGGTATGCCGGTAATTGGGGTGGAACAGGCGTGGGGAGATAGTGCGCCGTCCTCCTTCCCCGCCCTGGCCGTGGCATATTTACTGGCTGAAGAATTGGCCAAAGAAGTTACCTGATGGAAACGGTGATCAAAGTCGGAGGGAGCCTGGGCCAAAGCCGTAAACTGGCGGATCTGACGGCGAGGCTCTCGGAACTTGGACGCAGGCATAAAATTTTAATTATACCGGGCGGCGGTGCCTTTGCCAATGCGATTAGGGACTATGACCGGCGGTTCGGTCTTGACAAGGATGCGGGCCACTGGATGGCCATACTGGCTATGGACCAATACGGGCACCTGATCTCCTCTTTGATCCCGGACAGTGAACTGGTACAAGGTTTGTCTGACGCCCGCAAGGTTTCGGCATCAGGGCGAGTACCCGTTCTTTTGACCTATAATCTTCTCTTTCAGGCAGACGCACTGCCTCGGAGCTGGGATGTGACTTCGGATTCCATTGCCGCCTGGGTGGCGGGTCTGGCCGGGGCCAGACAGCTGATCCTTTTAAAGAGCGTGGACGGGTTGTTTACCGATAATCCCGGCTCCCTTGCAAAGGTCGAGCTGCTGGAAAAAATCGGCATAAATCAACTGATCCGGTGCAGCGGCGTGGATCGGTATTTTGCTTCAATTCTAAGGAAATACAGGTTAGATGTGTGGGTGATTAATGGGAAACTCCCTGAACGATTGACTCAATTGCTCGATACGGGCGGTACTAAGGGGACCTGTTTGTTGCAATCAGATTTTTAAGCCGTTTAACCTGCCGGAACTCCACTACGCCTTTGATCCGATCTCCCAGGCAGGCTGCGGTCCTAAATCCGACGATATCCGGACCGATTTCAGATACGCGTGGGATGTCTGCTTCTCCGAGGGAACCCGCAAGGGCGCACAGGAGTCCCTTTTTATGGCAGCTTTGGACAAAATCCCACAATTCATCGTCGTCAAGATGTGAGAAAAGCATGCCATCGGCTTTAACGGCCGTGTCTATCATGCATCCGTCCGCTCCGGCTTCAGTGGCCACAGAGGGCAACGCCGGCGCAGGCAAGGCTCCGATTCTGTGGGCGTCGGCATATGCTGCGGCAATGATTTTTATAGCTGCGTCATGCTCTCTGACAGCTCGGCAGACTTCCTTGAGCAGAAATACCGCCTGCCGAGGCCCTTTTGTTCCATAAAGTCCGACCTTTACGTACTGGACGCCGCAGACAGCAGCCCCCAGGGCTGCCAAGGCGGTGGCGCCCGGTTTGTCGGGTGCGTCTCCGATGGCGACGCTCACCGGGAGCCCGGGAGGGGTGCATCGGCGAACCCTTCGGATGACGCGAGGAAAATTGGCTCCCAAGGCCCCCTCAAGAGGGTTCTTTACATCGACTATGTCGGTTCCGCCGTCAACCGCGGATTTAGCTTCTTTTTCATTTACAACACTTATTAGTAATTGCATATAATGGTCTCTCCCTAATAGGATTTATTTATATATCATTAACAACTGACACGTACAAGTGTATATTGGGCAGAGAAGTCACTATGGAGGAATAATAAATGAGTGCATTGAAGCAGTTGGGAATGAAAAAAAACTGGTTATATGAAGTTGTCATTTCAAGCTTTGACAATCATGTCCCTCATGCGGCCCCTTTCGGAGTAAAAACCGCAGATTTTAAACTGGTTACAATTGAAATGTACAAAGCCTCAGCCACCCTTAGAAATGTTCTGGCCGGCAAGGAATTCGCCCTTAATACGGTTGCCGATTCAACCGTTTTTTATCAGGCTCTATATGAGAGGGAAAAAATCAATTTCGGTTCGGGAAAAATGATTAAAGCGCCTGTACTGATTGATTCGCCGGCGAGCATTGAAGTCAGATTAACAAATGCCATAAACGGTGAGCAGAGTCTTTTGATAGAAGCGGAAGTTGTATATATCCATATCCGCAATCGGAGCGAATTGATAAACCGCGCAGAAGGCCTTGTGCTTGAAAGCCTTATATTGGCCACAAGAATACCCCATTTGCCGGAGCGCAAACCGGAAGCACTGCTAAAAGAGAATTATCGGGTCATTAAGAAAGTCGCCCCCGGTTCCAGATACGAACACGTTATGCAAGAACTGTTGAAGAAATGCAACGGCGGATGACAGCACGTCCGCTGCTTCGTGGCTATATGATTAAGTTCTTAATTCCAAAACATCTGAAAGCTTCAAAAGGCGATCCGCTAGAGATATGATATAATCCTTGCCTTTTTCTCCATTTTCGAGACCATCTATCAGATATTGGGGTATTGCTTGAATACCATTCCAAGCGCCAAGAAGATTTCCAATCATAGAGGCTTTTGTATCTGTATCACCATCTGAATTAACTTGTTCAAGAACGCCGGTCAGATAGTCGTTCGGATGATCTATAAAAGCGTTTAATACATTCGGAACGGTATCAATCACCAAACATCCATTGCCTGAGCTTTTCTTCTTTAGTTCGATATGCGCTGCCAGTTCGAAATCTATCGGTTCGATGAAAGAAGCTACGTCACGTCTTAATCCGGACATATCGAACGTTTCTCTTTGCGCGGTTAATAATTTAGCTATCATAAAAGCCTGAACACAGGCACCGGCTATTGATGTAGGGTGCCCATGAGTTATTTTTGTTGCTTCGACCACCTTTTCAAAGAGTATACTGTGGTTCCGGTAATACAACAGAGCGACAGGGGCAATGCGCATTGCGCCACCATTGGTAGGGTACTTGCCGGCCATTACAAATCCTGACAGATCGTCTTGGGGTTGACCGCAGGATAGGGCTCGGAGAATACGGTTGGTAGAGGGTCCTATCCCTCTCATCCTGTTTTCGATGGAGGCTTTGAGTTTTTCAACAAACACTTGACCTGAAAAATTACCATTTCCTTCCAAAAAAGTCTCAGCAAGACAAATAGCCTGTTGGGTATCGTCGGAATATTCCCCCGCCTTTAAAAAGTTTGGATTGGGACTGTCAAGATATGTCGTGATTTTATCGACGCCACATGACTCTGCAATGGTTTGGCCAGGTTTTCTTGAAGGCCCGACTTCTGTGGGCATCCCAAGAGAATCTCCAATAGCGCCACCAAGGAGGCAACCACGAAATCTTGATGAGAGATTAATACTCATTATAGATTCTTGCTATATCATTCTTAATATTCGTATAATACTTTTTTGTCTGGCACATGCCATACACCCTAATCAGACTATCTTCTCAACTGCGACATATCAATTATTGAGTATCTTTTTCGCATAGAAATTTCCACCGCATTCTGATTAGAACACTGTTTTGGAAATTACTCTAATCCAGGCATGCCGCGGCCGAAATTTTTCTGATTTCGGATCGTACCCGGTGAAGGCGGTCTCGGGAAAACCGTATGGCCTGCATGCCGACAGTTCGCGCCCCCTCGACATTTTCCCGCAGGTCATCGATAAAAAAGCACTGTTCCGGTATGGTGTTAATTTTCGAGCAAACGCTCAAAAATATTTTCGGGTCCGGTTTATGCAGGCCGAGTTCATAGGAAAAATAATTACCGTTGCTCAGGGTGAAAAAATCTTTGAATTTCATTTCGATGGCTTCTTTGTTATACTCGGCCAGATTGCTAAGAAGATATACCGGAAATCCCTTTTCTTTAAGTTCGGAAAAGATTGCCATCCCCTTATCATTAAATGTGTAAATATCCGCCCAAACTTCTTTCCAAGCATCATAGCTCCAATTCAATCCGATAGAATCGGCATACCGTTCGTAATGGTCCCTTGGGTCGACTTTTCCGGTTTCCACGTCGATGGTGTCTTTGAGTGTCCAGCTTCCGTGAATGTCTTCTATGCTCCTTCGGGAATGATTCGATACCGCCTTCAGCAATCGAGGGAGATCGAAATCGATGAGCACATTTCCAATGTCGAAGATAAATGCAGTCGTTTTCATTGCATTCTTCCTGACAAACATCCTTTGGACCGGTCGGGCATCGCCTGTAACGACTCTGAATTTGTCGTCGTCAGCGTACCGAATCGGCAGATACGTCCTTTTGAAAAACATCCGCATTGATCCGCCGACTCAAGTCCGGCGGCGGCGGCAAGGAATTTCCGTTCAGGCTAAGAACCGGCACCGCCCCCATAAGGGCGTTGGTCAAAAGCACCTGGTCTTGATCCAGCACATCTTCCGGCCATACTTTAGCACGCTTCACCGCATACCCCCATCCCGCTAAGTGTCTGCTGATCTCCGCTTCCATCACCCCCGGCAGCACATGGGGCGAATCCGGGCAAAGAACGGTTTGCCCCTTAACCAATAAAATATTGGCCGTGTTGGTTTCGGAAATTGTTCCGTCCGGGTTCACAATCAGGGCCTCATGGGCCCCATTTTCCCGCGCCCAGCGGCCGGCCAGATAATAAAAAAGATAGTTAAGGCTTTTAAAATCCGCTATCGGCGTTTGACGCGGTTCCGGATAGGTGACCACATGCAGGCCGTCGATTTTTAACGCCGTCATGCGATGTACGTAGGGCTTTGCGGTCACCACCAGCGTGTAATCCCAGGGTGGAATTTCGCGTTGACCGCAGGCACCTATAATTTTAACCGCCGCCGTCGATTGCGTTAAATGATTACGATCGAGCACCTCCAGGATAATCGTTTCCCAGGTCAGATCCGGCGGATCACCGGGCATCAAACGATTCCACGTGCGGTTAAAGCGGGCGATATGCGACCCTATCAGCGGGCAGCGGCCGTTTGCGGCGTAAATGGTTTCAAAAAACCCATAACCGTATTGGAAGCCGGGGTTCGATACCGGTACGGTCACATCTTCAATCGGCTTTATTATACCGTTTACCCAGGCATACTTTTTATTATCGGCAGAGGCTTCATCCCCCTCAAAAACGGCCATCAAAGTGCGGCCTTTGTGCAGCGTCTCTTCATATTCATCGGTCGGGTCCGAATCGAAAACAATCCCGCCACCCACCGAAAATACAATCTTTCCGTTATTAATCACCGCCGTACGGATGGCGATGTTCAGATCCATGCTATCATGAAACCCGATGTACCCGATGGCGCCCGTATACACATGGCGCCGGGTCGGTTCCAATTCGTCGATGATTTCCATGGCACGTGTCTTGGGACACCCGGTAATGGATCCCCCCGGAAAGGCGGCCCTAATCAGATCCACGGCATCACGGCCCTGATCCAATTCCCCTTTCACAACCGAAACCAGATGATACACATTCCGATAGGCTTCCAGCCGTTTGTGTTCCGCCACTCGAACCGATCCGGAGGCACATACTTTGCCGATATCGTTTCTTAACAGATCGACGATCATGGAAAGCTCGGCATCGTCCTTTTCGCTCTGCTGTAATTCACGCTTGAAACGTGCGTCTTTCAGCTCACTTTGCCCTCTGGGTCGGGTGCCTTTGATGGGTCTTGTTTCAACCAGATTTCCGTTTAAGCGGATAAAGCGCTCCGGCGAAGTGGAGACCACCTGATGGTCGCCGGCATTGATAAAAGCGAAAAACGGTGCCGGATTGCGTTTGTAAAGGGCTTTGAACAGGGCGAAACCGTCCCCCTTAAAATCCATGGCAAACCGTTGGGACATGTTGACCTGATAGACGTGGCCGGCGGCTATGTATTCCTTGATGGTTTTGATCGCTTCCTCATAAACCGGGCGGGTGAAGTTGGATTTGAAACCGGCGGCATCTCCGATGAATTTACCGTTTTTGGGGATGGGTTTTTTGGCCTTACGGTAAAAAAACCGGCGGTCATCTTCCAGCAACTGCCGGCCCATTAGGGTACGCTTCGGGATGACCAGATGGGTGGCGCCTTCCCGTTTATCCTGCACGAGCACAAATGAAGGGGCAAACAAGCAGATGTCCGGTAAAGCA
>CAYSUA010000075.1:0-14705 GCA_964433795.1 uncultured Desulfobacteraceae bacterium
AATGAATTCGTTTAGTGATTCCAACATCTCCTGTTCTCTGGAACGAAGTCCGGTCATGTCTTCTATGGTATAGTTCTGATCTTTAGACTCGGGCACATTGACGAGGTCCAACAAACCCACCCTTGGGTTCGTCTCACCGAGGCTTACCTGAATCGATTTTATGGCGTGCTTGAATTTTTCAAGATTCAAAGACGAAATAGAGTAAAGCAGCACGAAAAATACTAGCAGCAGCGTCATCAGATCCGCATAAGTCACTATCCATGTCGAGTTCTCGTTTTCTTCAAGATATAGTTCGGCTGAATCACGGTTTTCAATCATTTTAGCCTGCCCTCATGGCAGCAAGTGGTTTTCTCTGTCTTGCCGGAATATAAGATGACAATTTTTCATAAACGATTATCGGATTGTTCACCTCCAGAATGGAAATGGCTCCTTCAAACATGATCTCCAAGTTTATAACTTCTAAAAAGGTTCGTGCTTTAAGTTTTCCGGCAATAGGAAGAAAAAACAGAGTGGAAAGCAGAGACCCGTAAAATGTCGTAAGCAGTGCCACTGCCATGGCCGGCCCAATGCTCGATGGGTTTTGCATCCTGCTCAGCATCTGGACCAAACCGATCAGAGTCCCCAGCATACCGAAGGCCGGAGCGTAGGTCCCCATTTTCCTGAAGACATCCTGGACAATATAGTGCCGCATCTTCAAAGATTCGATTTCGGTCCTCAATGCCGATCGAATATCTTCTTCTGTAGAACCATCGGCAATCAGATCGCAGGCTTTTTTTAAGAATCTGGATTTGGTCCTGATTTCGCCCAATTCGACGACCCCTACCCGCCTGCTCAGTTGGCAAAGCTTGATCATGGTTTCGACCATGGTGTTGGAGTCAGACTTTCCCTCGGTAAACACAAAATATGCCGCCCGGTAGGCGTTAATCACGTCTTTGAATTGAAAAGTCAAAAGGGTAGTGGCAACCGTCCCGCCAAATACAATCATCAATCCCGGTACGTTGATAAAATTGTGTACATCTCCGCCAATTATAATGGCGCTGATAATCAGGCCTATACCGGAGAGAATTCCAGCAAATGACGCAAAATCCATATAAGTACCCTTTCAGAAAACAGATAATAAATTGAAACCAGCTCGATTTCGAGGTTAACGGAATATATTCAAGATTTGTGATGTCAGTTGTATCCATCGGAAAAGCATTTTGGTCGTGAGACCTGTTTGTTTGCAGCTTCATGATTTGATGTAGTGTTATTTTTTTGAAACAAAAAAATCCGCTTCCAATGAAATAGAAAGCGGATTATATGCCTGTATAACTTAGCAATCCCGCTGTCCTATCTACACTTAACAGACTTAGACCGGTGACTTTGCGTCCCACCCTTTAGGATGGTTTGCCCTTCAGTAACAATAGATTTAGTTAGACTAATAATATGACATCGGCATCTTGGAGGGGAAACTTTAATTTTTCTTTAAGTTTACTCTCCTTGATCGGAACTGCCTCTACCGATTTTGGCGGTCTTTGGCTGAAGCGCCGATTCAATATCTCAGAGGCGGTGATGACGCTTCGCGAAAACTCAATCAATACTGAAATATCTTGTCAAATCTTCCACACTATGGTTTTCGAGATCCATAATCATAGATATGAGAGCATCACATTTTTCTTTATCCATACCCGCGGCGTTTGACTTGAATTTATTTATCAGATCATCGTGGGTAGCCGGATTTTCAGGCTCCCCTTTTGGAAGATCCACATCCATGGAATATTGTTCTCCGCCCTTTGTGGTGATCTTCAGGGAAGCGCCCCGTATATGCGGAAAGTGTTTCACCCACTTTTCCCCGGAAGTCGCCTTGATGCGTGAAGAAAGTTCTTGAATATCCGAGTTTTCCACCGTCTCCTTACAGAATCGGTTCATTCCGGCATCATCATAATAGGCGGCAAGGGCGACGGAATACGGAAGACTGAATTTTGCAGCTTCCCCTGATTTCGGCTGGTCTTTTCCGCCACAGAAAGTCAAAGCCGTCGGATAAGTCTCGATGTAAACCGATTCAATATCGGAAACGGATAAGCGATTGTCCTGCTTCAGTTGGAGCATGGCGGCGATAGCCGGATGAACATGACGGCATGCGGCATGCAGTTTGATATACTGCTCACCGATAAGATATGTCTCCCCCAGTCCGTCAACAAGCGATTCTTGGTTCACTTCATCGGCCATGGCTTTAAAGAATCCTTTTTCACCTTCGAACACCGATACCGGTCCATGCGCACCCCGTTGTGCAAGCTCTACGGAAATAATTCCGGCCATTGCTGCTTTTCCCGGATGAATCGCCTTAGCCATGGCCCCGTCATTTAAGATTTCAAGCAGCCCTGCCCCTTGAAGACCTGCCAAGCCCAGCGCTTTGGTCATTCGATCCGGGTCCAACCCATGGATTTTGCCAACTGCCGTTGCAGCGCCGAACGGACCAAGAGTTCCGGTGGTATGAAAGCCACGGCTCAAATGGGACGGATTCATGGCTTTGGCCAATCGGTTGACGATTTCAGAACCGAGAACCGTTGCCAGGATAAGTGCTTTACCATTGGCTTGTTTGGCCTCTCCGGCAGCAATTGCAGCAGGAATGGTAGAAACGCTGGGATGAACCCCCCCGTACCGATACCCGTCATCCATATCCAATGCATGTCCGCAAACCCCGTTTCCGAGTGCCGCATGGATCGCCGGCAGTTTCGTATCCCGGGGGGTTCCCATGAGGGTAGCTTCAGGCTTTCCTCCCAATGTCATGAGATAATCGATGACCATTTTGGGAAAGGGCATGCTCAACCCGCCGATAGTGACTCCGACGAGGTCCAGAATATACTTCTTCGCATGTCCCACGACTTCCTCAGGTAAATCTTCATAATTTACTTCGCAAAAAAATTCTGCGAATTTACTTGCCAATGTTTCCATTACATCCTCCCCGCAAAACGTTAATGCGGTTTTCTAAGCTTTGGTTGTTAGGACTAATCATGAGCCCCTGTTGGAATTGGGCGGTTGAATCCTCAATCCTAAAATTGGATTCCATATATTCCGTTTTTTGTCAAGGAACTTGATGCTAAATTCCGGATTCAACAGCGATCCGACATCCACGTGATACTATTTTTAACTTATTGTAATTACATCAATATAAAAGCGATTGCCGAAATTTCATAAAATGGAAAGTTGTTATGATAAGTATACATTTATACCGAATCCATGCCCGAAATGAAATTATACCAAAATCCAAAATCCCCAATCACCAATCCAAAATCTAAAATCCATACTTGCTCCTATTGACTCTCATGGTATTTGATTCTATTAAGGTTCTCACGTTCGAAAAGTGCATCGCATATTCATTTCAGCAACACTGGAGGCATCTATAAATGGATTTTCAACTGACGGATGAACAAAAACAGATCGTTGATCTGGTTGATGAATTGGGCCGGAAGGAATTTGCCGAAAAAGCCGCCCGATGGGATGAAAATCATGAGTACCCATGGGATAATATCCATAAGCTGAGGGAATGCGATCTATTGGGAATGACCATTCCTGAAGAATACGGCGGACAGGGGCGACCGTTAATCGATGCAATACTGGCCATTGAAACAGCCGCAAAATACTGTGGGGTTACCGCGCGCGTACTGGTGGAAACCAATATGGGTGCTCTGGGCTGTGTCATGGCCTATGGAACCGATGAACAGCGAAAACTGGTTGCCGGCCGGATTCTGAATGAAGGAGACAAACCCGCCATCGGGATGACCGAACCGGAAGTCGGCACTGCTTTGACCGACTTGCAAACCCGGGCCGAGAAGAAGGGCGATAATTATGTCGTCAACGGAACCAAGCACTGGATAACCGGAGGCGGTATTTCAGTAACGAATCTGATTTTTGCACGATTCATCGAAGACGGAAAAGATCTCGGAATCGGCGGCATTCTGGTGGATAAAGACACCCCCGGGTTTACTTGCGGAACCGTTGAACGGGCCATGGGTTTGAGAGGAATCCCGGAAACCGAATTGATTTTCGAAAACTGTGAGGTTCCTGAAGAAAACGTGGTGGTGAAGGCCGACGGAAGTGAGAGTTTTAAAAACCTCATGTATGGATACAACGGCCAGCGGGTCGGTGCCAGTGCGGTTGCATTGGGAATTGCACAAGGCGCTCACAATCTTGCCATCGACTGGATGAAAAAAAGAAAAGCTTTCGGTCGCCCCATCAGCGAATTTCAGGGACTTCAGTGGATGATGTCCGAAGGAGAGATCAAGCTGAATGCAGCCCGATTGTTGATCTACCGGGCTGCATGCAATTCCAGAGACCTTCCCAACAACGTAAAGCTTCCCTATATGGATGAATCGTCCATGGCCAAGGCGTATACCGGCCATGCAGCATTTGAGGTGGTGAGTGAAAGTCTCCAGATGTTCGGGGCTTACGGGTATTCTCAAGATATGCCTTTGGAGCGGATGCTGAGGGATGTCCGTATGTTTCAAATTGGCGGTGGAACAACAGAGGCACAAATGAATATGATTTCCAGATCCATATTTAAACAAAAATTCGATCTGAGAAAATAGTCCTTCCTAAGCCGGGCAGCCACTGACATCGAGAAGTGGCTGCCTGCTTGTATTCCAGAATCGACACTCCTTTCCTCTGACCCCTGACCTCGAACCCCTGACCCCTGCCCCCTGACACCTGCTTGCGGGGGCGAAGCCGCGGGCGAAGACCCGAAACCCTTCCGTCCGTTGAACTAAGGTTGACAATAGCTCTTGTACTCAAGTATATATATGTATACAAATTCAACCGAATACCACATCTTTTTTTAGAACCTTCATAACGGTCAAAAATATACTTAAGGATTATCAAAATGACCACCGATCTCATACCCCGTTATTATCAGATCAAACAGGCCATTAAAAAGTGGATTATCAATAACGAAGTGGCCATGGGCGAGAAAATCCCTTCTGAAAATGAGCTGGCCGCTCGATTTAAGGTCAGCCGCCTCACCGTACGCCAGGCCCTCTCACAACTCATACAGGAGGGATTTTTGGAAAGCAGAAGGGGTGATGGTACTTATGTAACGAAAAACGCAGGCCTGATAAATAGCTATAACCTTGAATTCAGCGGCTTTATGGACGACCTCTTCTATCAAATTTCAAGATCAAGAACAAAAAGTGTTGAAATAGAAAGAATAGAAGCAATCAGAAGCATCAAGGAAAAATTGAAACTATCGCCTAAAGTCAAAGAAATCATTCGAATCAAGCGTGTTCGTTTTATTGACAACAACTCTTTTGCACACACCATAAATTACCTTCCTCTCGAAATCGGCAAGAAGATAACTAAAAATGCATTGATGAAAAAGCCTTTACTTCAGATCCTGGAACAGGATATCGGCATTCCGTTCACCGAAGCTTTCCAAACCATAGAAGCTTCCTTTGCCGATCAGGAAGTGGCAGGGAAACTTTCGGTTTCACCGGGTTCCCCCATCCTTTTTGTGGAAAGAATCATGTATACCAAAAGGCGCAAGCCTGTGGAATTGGTGCAGTCCTCTTACCGGGGGGATTTGTACAAGTATATCGTACGACTGAAAACCGTACGACGAAAAAAAGGCAGTGTCTGGGTCCATAAAGATGAGTAAAATAACGGATAACTCAGAACGCTGAACGCTGAACGCTGAACAAAAAATAATGAGGTTATCATGACATCCAATGAAAATGATGTTAGGCACATCGTTCGAAGGTCTAAACTTTACATACCCGTAAATAGAGAGAAATTCGTAGTAAAAGCCTGGACCAGGGATGCAGACTGCATCATCCTGGACCTGGAGGATTCCATTGCTCCGGGAGATAAAGCGTCTGCTCGAAAGTTGGTAAAGGATGCCATTCCCATGGTAAATAAGGGTGGAGCCGACATTCTCGTTCGAATCAATCGAGAATATGAAGAAGAAGATCTTGATGCGGTTGTCGTCCCTGGATTAACCGGTGTGATGATTCCCAAAACTGAAACACCGGAAGAAATCAATAGAATCGACCGGCTGGTTTCACAGCTTGAAACGGAACGGGGCTTGCCCAAAGGAAAGATACAATTCGATCTGATTTTTGAAACAGCCAGGGGCATTATCCATGTGGAGCAAACCGCAGCGGCCGACTCACGTATCGTTTCCATAACCACGGGCCAAGCGGATCTTTCAGTTGATTTGGGATTTACACGGTTTAAGGAGCTTAACTTCGAGCAGTACTACTATCCTGAAAATAGATTATTGTATGCCGCATGTGCAGCAAAAGTTCAGCCCCACGGCATGGGAGCCCAAAAAAATGTCGATTTTGCGAGCATCAAAATGGGCCAGGAAGATATGCTGAATGCCTGTCGTCATGCGTTTTGGATGGGTTTTATGGGAACCAGCGTTATTCACCCGGCTTGGGTAAAAGCCGCCAATGAAGGATTTTCTCCCCTTCAGGAAGAAGTTGAACTTGCGCGGAGAGTAAAAACAGCATTGAACGAAGCATATGCGAGAGGTGAAGGTTCGGTTTCGGTGGATGGCCGTATGTTCGATGTGGCGAATATGAAACAGATCGATTACCTGTTGTCACGAGCCGACGCCATCGCCAAACGTGATGCGGAAAAAGCCGCGGCAGTGGCAGCAGCCTCAAAAAAGACTAATACCCAAATGAACGAGTGATAGTCTCTCACAGAGCTCACGGAGTTCCCAGAGCGGGTGTGAGAAAAACAAATGGAGAGGAAGTCATGGCACAAGAACTCGAGGGAATAAAAGTGGTGGAAGTAGGAGCAGCTGTGGCAATGCCGATTGCCGGCATGCTCATGGGCAGCTGGGGGGCGGAAGTCATACATGTGGAACCACCGGGAAGGGGTGATATGCAGAGGGTCATGAGCCACCGGTTGAGCGCATGGACGCAATACAGCGAGATCAACTACCTCTGGGAACATGTGGATCGAAATAAAAAGAGTATCTGCGTTAATCTTGCAAGTTCCGAAGGGCAAGCCGTCATCCATAAACTCTGTGAGTCGGCGGATGTATTCCTCAACAATCTTCGGCCCTATGAAATGGAAAAGTTCAACTTAACCTATGATACTCTTTCAAGTCTCAATCCCAAATTGATCTATGCAAACCTTACCGGATACGGGCTTCAAGGCCCGGAAAAAAACAGAGGCGGTTATGACTCGGTGGCCTTCTGGGCGAGAAGCGGTGTAATGGATCTCATGCATGATTTGGATTCAGCACCGAATATATCACGATCTGCATACGGCGATAGTATTACTTCGCTAAGTCTGTTGGCCGGGATCATGTCAGCGCTTTTTATAAGAGAAAAGACCGGGGTTGCACAACAGGTAGAAGTTTCACTCTATAACACAGCATTATGGGTGCTGGGAGCCGATACTTCCGGGTGCCTGATTACCGGAAAGGATGCTGTTCGGCCCCAGAGAAAAACCATGGCCAACCCCATCCGGAATGTGTATCCCACTAAAGACAACCGTTGGATCATGCTCGGTATGACCAATGCGCAGCATTACTGGCCTGCATTCTGTGGAGCCATCGAACGAACCGATCTTGAAAATGACCCCAAATTCGCCACGTTCGACTCCCGTCAGGATAATGCGGAAGAATTGGTAAAAATCATCGAGGATATCTTTCTTTCCAAAACATACAAAGAGTGGATTGAAATATTGGGCCGCAACAAACTGGTCTGGTCTCCGGTCAGCACACCTTTAGAGGCCACCAAAGACCCCCAGGCCATAGAAAACGACTTCTTTGTGGAGTGGGATCACCCTGACTATGGAAAAATTAAAGTGTTGAATAATCCCATCAAACTGTCGGAAACAAAAGCGGAAATCAAATGCAAAGCTCCTGAACTGGGCAAACATACCGATGACATATTGAAAGAAATGGGATATTCTGCTGAGAAGATACTCGCGATGAAAGAAGAAGGGATTATTGGATAATTGATGGGATCGCAACGGAGCTGCTTACGATTGTCCTTTTATTGTTTTTAGCTCCGTTATTTAATGGATAACACCGGACAAGGCGCCTCCAGAATCACGTATTGCGCGGTTGATCCGAAAAGGAATTTCCCCACTTTTGATCTTTTCCGGATTCCGATGATGATCTCGTCCACATCATATTCATTGGCAAATTGAACAAGATCCTCGCCAGAATCAAGGCCCCGTACCAGGAAGTGGGGCTCACAATCGATACCGTCTGTTATAAAAACGGTTTCAGCTAATTCAGTTAATTCTCTTTCTGCATTGTCAAAATCTTTTTTCGGTACATCCGGTCCACCTTCCATGGATCGAACCAAACAAATCTGACCGTTCAAAACTTTTGCACGTTGTTTTGCAAGATCCATAGCGTCTTTAGCAACATTAGATCCGTCATAGCAAATCATGATTTTCATGGAAGCCTCCTCTGGTGGAAAAGATCCCTCAGGATAAACAGGTTGCAAGACGATAACATCAGAACGAATGAATGGTCAAGAGCAGTTGTGAATCACATTATTTGTACATATAAGTAGACAAAAAGCAGGGTATTAGGTATTCTTTATTCAATCTTATATTTGAGGAGTACATTTAGCATGCAGGTTGTTCAACTCCAAACCCCGATAAATGATGACGTTATCAAAGGTCTTGCTATAGGTGACCAGATAGAGATCAGCGGTAAGATTTTATGCGGTCGTGATGCTGTGCTCCCCAAAATTGTCGATCTGATTCTGAATGATACTGTACATACAATCGATGTATCCCTTAAAGGGACGGTCATATTTCATACCGCAGTAAGTCCGGCCGGCATCGGCCCCACTACCAGCAACAAGGTTGAAATTGAATCCAGCATTCCCATGCTGTCGAAAGCAGGGGTTAAACTTCATCTCGGGAAAGGAGCGGTCGGTGCCGATACCGTCCTGGCGTTGCATGAATATCATTCCGCCTTTGCTGTAACACCACCCACGAGCGCATTGTTTACGGATAAAATGATATCCAAAAGGGTGGCGGCATTTCCGGAAGAAGGAATGGAAGCGTTGTATGAGATCGAAGTAAAAGGATTTCCCGCAATTATTGCCAGTGTAAATGGCAAGACGATTTTCTCCGGTTAATGAGAGCCATAGAAAGGGCCTGTATTATTGAGTTTCATTTCCATGCAAACATTGGAGAGCACAACCACGCAGTGGCTGAGTCATTTCTTATTGCCATCCTTCTCAACGGCAATGAGAAAAAACCCTTAACGCCGTGAACTCTGCGCCTCAAGCGACTGCAGGGAGCGGGTGTGAGAATAAAATCTGTGTCAAGAGAAAGTGAATAACGGATAATGAATAGCGAAGTAAGGAACCCATGATTCGCTCAGCCGACATTAAGAACGCAGCCAAAAACAGCCTGATCATTGCGGGCACCACATTCCGAAAAGACCAACTCGAAACCTATCGAGCCGCCATCAAAAAGGAAACCGACCCCAATGCCAGATGGGCACTTGAAAAGCTTTTGGAAAATGCAACCATTGCTGAAAAAAAAAGATGCCCGCTCTGTGATGATACCGGTATTCCCCACGTCATCATAGAAATCGGAAATCGGGCAAAACTCCAGGAAAATTGGCTCCAAGCCGTTCAGGAAGGTATCGCTGCAGGGTTAAAAGAAATGCCCGGAAGACCCATGGCGGTTAAAGGGAATGAAAAGGAGCGGATTGAGCAATCCAAGGGACTGTATACGGATCCGGCAGAAGTGATACTCGCTCCGATTACGGTGAAACCGATCTCCGGCGATGGGATAGCCATAACCGTTTTGTTGCTTGGCGGCGGACCGGAAATACGGGCCAAGACTTACCGTGTCTTTCACGAGCGAAGCATCGATAATGTTCTAAAGACGGCATCCGACTGGATGATCAAAGATATTAAGAAGCTCGGCTGCACCCCGTGTATTCCGGCCATCGGTATCGGCAGGACCCACATGGAAGCATCCGCCCTTATGCTTGAAGCCATGAAAGAAGGAGATTTACTTCAGCAGAGTATCCGGGAAAAAAAGGTCACCGAATGGATCAATGCGAAAAAAGTAGGACCTTTGGGACTTGGTGGAAGTACCACTGCACTCGGAGCGTTCATCAAAATAGGCCCGGCACGCGCAAGCGGAGTTCGAATCGTGAGTATCCGGCCTTGTTGCTGTGTCGAACCCCGAAAAGCGACAGTCGTATTAAAATGCAACAACCAAGATATGATGTGACATTTCTCTGAAGACAACTCAGAGGGAATCTGGCACCTGTTGGTTCTCTTCAACTTGATTTAAAGACATTGTTGGTGAGTATACCGTATCGAAAGCGTTACTCGAAGCATGTCATGGAAACCGTTGATTTCTATTTCGTATCAAGGCACAGTCCGTAAATTGGGTGTGAAATCCAAGCCTCAAGCCTTACTTTCTATCCAACCCAAAGTATCAGTTTTAACCTGATAATCTACTGATAGTTTTTTGATATTTACTCATACTATTTTACAATGTATTGTGCCTGTTACAAAGTGGCATCAAGAATCACTATGCATTCGTATGGTTCGATTTCAGACTCTAATACCATTCTCGATGTTAGCAACGAATAGCTCAACCAATAACCCTTACTAAACGGCTATTAGAATTAGCCGGACTCATTGTCTTTCCATTAGGGATATAAGGGAGTTTAAAATATCGCTTATATACCCCAGTTTTTAGAGGATTACGACCCGTGGTTGAAAAGACATAATAATATGTTCTGATTGTTGGTGATGATTATTTGGGAATGAGAATACCAATAACTTTTTGACGTGGAGTGATCGATTCAATGGAACAGATTATTTCTAAGGAAACCGAATGCCGAAACATCGGCCATCCCGATTATGGTTTATCGGAGTGTAGGGAATGCCGTGATTGTGCAGACCCAAAATATAAGGACTGTCTTACCAAGATCGTCGCCAACCTCAATTTAAAGAATTAAACAATCTAATTTCGATGGGTGATCCGATCCAAATCTAAAATCCCGGTCGAACCCGATAATTTGACCCTACATCACGACAACGTATCGTTATATTGACAATCCGAATCCCGAAAAGTTACTGATTTAATAAAAAAATTCAACTCCAAATCCTCATTAGCAGCAGTCGATGATTTCGGCAGGATTTAGCTTTAGGGATTGTCTATATCACCTGCTTCTGCGGCTTTCTTAAAATGTGCGATAAAAAAGCGCTTAGCGCCCAAAAACCGGAAGCAATAATAAAGGCCATATAATAATTGCTGAATCGATCAAAAAGAAAACCGGCAAGCCAGGGCCCTAAAGTACCGCCTATCATCCCTGTAAACATTTGGAGCCCTAGAAGGGTGGACAGGGGCTTAAGTCCAAAATAATTGCCAATGAGTGCCGCGATAATGGGGGTTTGGCCCCCATAGCAAAATCCGTAAAATGGAGCAAAGAGCATAAGCATCCAGAGGTTTTTTGCCCCCAGCAACCAAATGACAGCGATTGCGTTGAATAGACCAAAAAGGCTGAATCCCTTTCTATACCCTATCTTTTCCCCGATATATGCGCCGAGGATTCTGCCGGGAATACTGAAACAACCCACCACAAACCATGTGGTTGCGCCATGAACTTCGCTCATCCCGATGTCTGTGGCATAGTTTACCAGATGCACGGCGACAATCATTACAGCAAAACCATGGCAAACCCACATGCCGCATATTCCCCAAAAACTTATTGTTTTCACGGCCGGTCCGGCTTCCCATCCTTCCAATTCTGACTCAACGGATATATCTTCCACTGTTTCAGCACCATAGGGTTTTAATCCCTTTTGCCGGGGGCTCCCTGCGATTGCCCAGGCGCAGAAAATCAGAATCACCCATATTACTGAGCCTTGAATCTGATATGCGGTTCGCCAGCCAAAGTTTGATATCAGGAGGCTACTCAATGGGGATAGCGCATAGCTGAATCCAATCCCGCTGATCGAGAACCCCAAAGCCAGCCCTCTCCTTTTAACAAACCAGTGCTGAATGATTCCCATGGGCAGGGACCAGATAATGCCTGATCCCAGGGATGCCAGGGCGTAAAACATGAAAAATTGTATCGGACTTTGAACAACGCTGAGCAGAACGATTCCAGAGCCGATCAGGGTCGCACCGCCGATGAGTGGTAATTTGGGTCCGTACTTATCGGTCAGCCAACCGATGATCAAGGCTGAGACGGGGAAGAAGATCATATGAAGGGATTGGATGGTAGATGTCAGTGCCCTGCTCCACCCAAACTCCTGCTGCAGGTGCTTGAAAAAGACTCCGAAGGAATAAAAGAGGCCGTAACTGAAACAACAAAAGAAACAGATCAGAACGATAATCCAGCCATAGTGAAATCTTGGTTTTGTCACTTTCATTCACCATGCAATATCGAGGAAGGTCCAAAGAATACTAAAGTTTTGATAAGAAAAAAACTGGTCAAAATTGAATTTATATCACTTTATATTCTCAACCAATCTAATTCAAGCGTTTAATTGAAGGTAGATCATACGGGGATGGGAATAACTGTCCGAATATAGATGTAGATGATGAAGTATATGATACGGGTCATTCCATTATGGACCACAATCCTTGTGAATATTTATGGAAGAATCACGGAGCTTATGTCAACTCAGTTGTGAACACGGCTCAACAATTTATAGAAGATGGCTTGATCACAGAAGAAGAAAATAACGGATTTGGAGGAACTGTTTTTCAGAAAAAGGAAGGGTCAAACGACTCTGCCTTTCTTTTTGAGGTAATGATTTCTATTTCGAAGCTAAAATGAACCGGCTATCAACCGGGCAATGATTACATGCAGAAGTGGCGGAAATTCTCTGAAAATTCTGGTCGGTTCCGGTAATCTTATCGAAAGCATGAATATCCAGGCCACTGAAAACTGAAACCTATATCCACATAAGGGCAATACAATATTTTATATTTGCCGCCCCAAATCCTTCATTAATTTCATCACAGCCTTTGAATATCCATAAAACCAATACGATCATCGCTTTTCGTACCCCTGCCTAAAAGAAAGTGAATAAAAAATGATAAACTACGTATACTTTTGTATACGGTTTAAATGATTTTAAGACCTCAGAACCTGTTTTTGAGATATTCGGTATTTTCAAACAATTCATAGAGTTATGATGCTTTTCAGCGTTTTTATCCCATCTGGCATGTAATATGCTCAAAGAAGGCAAACCACTCGAAAGGGTGGGACGCAAAGCCATCGACCTAAATCCTAAATAGGAGGAAGAAAAGTGAAATATTTTCTAGTGTTGTTGTGCGGGGTATTATTTGTTTTTGGTGCGGGTGAGGCGACCGGAGCGGTTGATGTATATTCGAATGAAGCGGATTATACGGCTGCAGCCGGTACTGAACTCTTTTTTCTTGACTTCAACGAGAGTCCTACACCTGGGGAGTATGTATCTGGGTCTATCCTTAGTGCCGAGATTGAGTTTGGCTCACCAGAGGCTTCTGATCCAAGTCTTGTTTTATGGTCAAGCGATGCGATCACGGATGCCGGATCGCCAACTGCAAGCAATAACGTTGGGCCGATGAGTGGAGAGTTTACGAACTCGGTGCGAGCGTTCGGCCTCTATTTCTCGAGTGCCGGTGAACAGGAGACCATAAATCTGTTTGATGAGGCTGACAATCTGATTGATTTTGTCATTGGGGGGCCGGGTGGTTTTTTCGGAGTGATTTCCGATGTTCCGATCAAGCGATTTGAGATCATCAACGGCCTTTTCCCCAATACATATCCAGATCGATTCTTTATCGACGACTTCAGAGCGAACGACCCAGTCCCAGAAGCTCTCACTGCGCCTGTCGATATTAAGCCAGGCTCTTGCCCTAATCCGCTGAACATGAAGAGTAAAGGTGTCCTGCCTGTTGCCATTCTGGGCACTTTTGAACTAGATGTTACTACAATAGACGTGGCATCCATCCGCCTTGAAGGGGTTGCCCCTATTCGTTCTAGTGTTGAAGATGTATCCGGTGATAATTGTGCAGAGGAAGTCCCTGATGGCTATCTTGATATGACTCTGAAATTCGACACACAGGAAATACTATCAGTATTAGGAGGAGAAGGTGGAGTTAGTGATGGGGATGAAATCATCTTGCAGCTCACAGGGTCACTTGGTGACGGTACTAAAATTGATGGAGACGACAGCGTATTAATCCTGAAAAAGGGAAAGAATAAATAAAAGCAAATCCGTTTTTTTAAGCTAAAAGATATTTATAACGGCAGGGTCATTCGGCTCTGCCGTTTCGCATAATTTGTATCGATATCTATTTCTAATCCTAAACATCTGGCTGTAATGGGATGCAACGATTACATGCAATACTTTGCATGTAAATTGAAATTAAAGAGTGTTCGATTGAATTAATTCCGTCCGTGTGATTCTTGAAAGGTCAAATCCTGTCTCGGCGGATAAATCTCGATTCTTAAAACGGATAATTTATACGTTTGCTTCGTCATCCATTTGCTTCATTTTTCGCTCAATCCGTTCAATATCCACCGGCAGGTCAACCTCCGGAGAATCATAGGGGGTAACCACCACACGGATGGGATGACCGTATTCGATAGCCCTAAGTTGTTCTAATTTCTCAATCTCTTCAAGCTTCCCCACCGGCAAAGACCGGTACACTTCCAAGAATCGTCTGGTATATGCATAGATCCCGAGATGTTTATAGGTATCGAATTCAATACC
>CAYSUA010000076.1:0-14616 GCA_964433795.1 uncultured Desulfobacteraceae bacterium
ATCGACCCCGATTCTAAGAAACGCATTGAAATCGGTAGGGATCCTGGCGCCAAGAAAACCGGCACGGGGCATGCGAGCTAAAGCATTGCGATCCAAGGCATTGAAATAGATTACGATCCCTCCCCCTAAAACTCCCATGCGTTTTAAAAATTCACGGCGATTCATGAAGGAAGACGGCATCATTTCATCCCTCCTTTCATTTCTCGGGAAGCGGTTTCAATAGCCTGAACGATCCGGACATGGGCGCCGCACCGACACAGGTTTTCCTCCATGCCTTCTATGATTTCTTCCCTCGACGGTTTAGGATTATCGGCCAACAAGCTGTACGCTTTCAGAATCATTCCAGGGGTACAATAACCGCACTGGAAACCGCCATGCCGGATAAAAGCTTTTTGAATGGGATGCAACGCACCGTTTTTTGCCAGGCCTTCAATGGTTGTGATCTCACTGCCGTCCACCTCCTTTACGGTTGTCTGACAGGAAAGTACGGCGACATCGTCTGTAAGCACCGTGCAGGCACCGCACACCCCTTCGCCACAGCCGTATTTCGGCCCGGTCACTCCCAAATCGGCACGCAACACCCACAAAAGGGTGCGCTCGCCGTCTACTTTCAACTGCACAGGGCGACCATTCAATTTAAAGCGAATCGTTTCTATCATACAGGGCCTCCTTTTCCATTAAACGAACAGAGAGAAAATACCGGAACTGTATACCAAAAGATCCCAATGAACAAGAAATGAAGATGTCGTCATGTAACGGCTCCATCCTTGACACCCCATAACCTTTTTGCCATTCTATTTTTCTATTCGCAGGGCGCGGGCTGCCGGAATTGACGATCGAAAAACAGCCCGGCGCAAGCCCCCTGCAGAGAGGCCGGTAGAATATGAAATTTGCGGAATTTCTAAACAAAGTCGAAGCGATTCTTCAAACCCCGCTCCCCAGGGGAGATGCCGTTGTCGCCGAAGGTCGTGCTATTGCCTCTGATATCGTCATCGGCCGGACCCTGTTCATGGACGAGATGGGGGTCGACTCTGAAGCCGAGTACAAACGCCGGTGCATCAAAGACGGCACCATCATGTTTCATGCACACATCGGCATGAACTCATGGGAGTCAACTACCGAGGCTCTGGCCATCCTGAAACAAGAGGCGGATGCCGGAGGCTTCATCGTGGATCGGGCGGGTATTTGTCTGGATCGTCGCATGGGGCTTCCCAAGTCCCACCGGGAGGGGATTCCTGCCGAAACAGGTCCCATGCTGGAGAAACCGGAAGATTGGATGCAGGTCGGTCAAGTGGTTCCCATACAGCCGCACATGGGTGATTTCATGATCGGTTTTCCTGCCGCAACGGAAAACACCGTGAATGCACTTAAAGCGGGGGTAACCTCCATCGGCAACCTGTCTCAGTTCTTTCCCCATGAGGTGCCCATGTGGCGGGACCACGTCACCACCACAACGGAAACGGTTCGAGCCATAGCCATTATGGGGGCATTGCGTGACCAGGGGACCCTGATGCATTCCTATCTGGAAGACGGCTACGGCGCTCTTTTTTACGACTGCGCCACAGTGGCCGGGTGGGCATACCTGGAGCGTTATATCGTTGAGGAGCTTCTCGGAGCAGAGTTGGCCCACTGTATCGGAGGGCTGACCAGCGATCCGGTCAAACGGGCCGGATGGGTGTTTGCGCTCAATAGGATCCATGAGCAGAATTGCCTGGGATCCATGTTCTACGGCGATACCATCTCCTTTAGCGACAACTTCACCGCCAACAGCGCACTGGTGGGTGAATACCTGTTGTGGGACATCATGGCCCAGATGGAGTGCCCCACCGGCCACGCCGTTCACCCCTTGCCTGTAACCGAAGCCATTCGGATACCGTCGGCACAAGAAATCGTTGAAGCCCAGACTTTTGGACGAAGGGTCGAAAAGACAGCCAGACGACTTCATCCCCACGTTGATTTCAGCGCGTCCTATGCTTTCGCGGACACGGTGACGGCGTGCGGAAAAACCGTTTTCAACAGCGCTCTTGACGGCCTCAAGGAAGCGGGTATCGACATCCGGGATCCGGTGCAGCTTCTCTTTGTGCTGAAACGGCTGGGTCCGGCCGTATTCGAGGAGATGTTCGGGGCCGGCGAAGCGGATGAAACAGCCATCCGTGGCAGGCATCCGAAGATTATGACCGATGTTTTCGTGATGTCCAAAGAAAGCATCGATCAGTACCGGGACCTGTTTCAGCAGCCGGAAAACCGTCGTATGCTGAAAAAGAGACGTCTGCTCATTGCCTCTACAGACGTCCACGAACACGCCATCCTGATTCTAAACCGGCTCTGTCAAGACGCCGGGGCGGAAACCGTTTACCTGGGGGCAGAGAAGAACCCGCACGAGATTGTCGAAAAGGCGTGTGAAACCGGAGCTCAAGCCATATTGATCAGCACTCACAACGGGATGGCGCTGGACTATTCCAAGCGGTTGAAGGAAGAGCTGAGGGGACGAAACCTGAATATTCCGGTCATCATGGGGGGCGTGCTTAACCAGAAGATAGAAGGGCAAGCGCTGCCTGTTGATGTTTCAAAGGGCATAAAGGAACTCGGGTTTTACCCTTCCGCAACACTGGATGGAAGGCTGAACCGGCTGCTTGAATTTGCTGATAGGAAATGAATTCAATCGCTTCCAATATTTTAAAATCAAAGGAGATATAGCATGAAGAAATCCACTCAACTGCGGCAACTTCTGGCAAAAAAACAGCTCATTGTCGCGCCCGGTTGTTTCGATGCCCTGACCGTTCTTCTGGCGCAAAAGGCGGGCTTCTCCGCTGCCTACCTTTCGGGTTTCGGGGTGTCGGCCAGCCTCCTGGGAATGCCGGATATGGGGTTTGCCACTATGACAGAAATACACGCGGTTGCTCGATACGCAGCTAATGCCGTCAATATCCCGGTTATCGCCGATACGGATACGGGCTACGGCAATGCCATAAACGTCATCCGCTGTATTCGGGAGTTCATTCAGACCGGAATTGCCGGGGTCCATCTTGAGGATCAGGTGACCCCCAAACGTTGCGGGCACGTATCAGGCAAGGAACTTATCCCCATTGAAGAAGCGGTGGGAAAGTACCGTGCAGCGGCCAAGGTCAGGGATGAATACGACAAGGATTTTGTTATTATCGCCCGAACCGATGCATGCGGTGCATTGGAAGGCGGGCTCGACGAGGCCATCAAACGGGCAAACGCATACCTGAACGCCGGTGCGGATGTCGCATTCTTAGAAGCCCCGGCTTCTCTGGAGGAAATTGAACGGATTGTTGAAGAGGTAAAGGGGCCGCTGTTTTACAATTGTGTAGGTGTATCCCCCCAGCTCTCTGTTGAAAGGCTTCAGGAATTGGGGATTGCCATCGTGATCTATCCCAGCGTTTCCATTGAGGCTACCTGCAAGGGAGTCTACGATTTGATGGCGGATATCAAAAAGCGAGGCACCGCTGCTATGGTGGATTTCAAGGATAAAAAGGGAGGCCACCCCCTCGAAGATATGAATGCGTTTCTGGGCTTTCCGAAAGTAAAAAAGTGGGAGGAAGAATTCCTTCCTGCCGAGCAAGTGCAAAAAAAATATGAATCCTCAACGGGATATGAATTCTAGCGGTCTAGGTGAAACCGGGGCTTAAAAGGAGTTTGCTCTCTTCTACAGCTATCGCGATAGTCCGATAAATACGACCCCGGAGGCAATCAATAAGGCTCCGAGGATCTTTTGTCTTCCGTGTTTCTCTTTTAACCAAAAGATTCCGTAATAGGTTGAAAAGATGATGCTCACTTCCCGGACCGCCACCACGTAGCTGACCTTACTCATTTGCATGGCAAAAAGAACCATCAAATAGGTAAGGACACACAAAAATCCGACGATAAAAATGAGGGCTCTGCTGGATTGAAATTCTGCTTTTAAGTGAATGCGTTCTCTAATCAGTACATAAGGAGAAATGAAAAGCCATGAGATGAGTATCATGAGATAGATGTAGACCGGTGGGTAAACAGCTTGCACACCGATCTTGTCGATCAGGGAGTAGGATGCAATCATACTTCCTGTAAACAACGCCCATAGGGATGCACCGCCGCGCATGGCTTGAAAAGGTTCAAATAAGGATCGCGGAGAAAAGGACCGTAAGTGAATGACATAGATACCGGCAATCACCAGGGCAATACCGGTTATGCCGATGAAAGAAAGTTGTTCCCCTAGAAAGATTACAGCCATAAACGGCACAAGCAGCGGACCGAACCCACGGGAAAGCGGGTAAACCAACGAGAGATCTCCTCGTTCATATGCGCCGCCCATAAACCAAAAATAGAGTCCGTGTACCAGACCCGTAGCCGTGATACAGATCCAGCCGACTGATGAAATCGTCATCTTCGGCCAGAAGAAAAAAAACATGGGGAAATATAAAACCACCGAAGCCAGCAGGAACCACCAGATGAATACGATTTTACGTTGGCTCTTTTTGAGCATATAGTTCCAGCCGGCATGTAAAAAGCCGGCGGCAAGCACAATAGTCAACGCAAATCCGGTCATATTCTCAGCACTAACTAAACGTTTCGGAAATTCTACGACTAACTGAAATTAAATGGTATTCCAATTCTTACTCCTCGATAGCAAAGGCTCTCACCGGTGATCCCTCTGCCTTCACCTTCAGGGGCACGGCAAAGAATTGGACCCGATTTTTCTTTATGGCGGTGAGGTTGCAGAGGTACTCGATTTGGAGAATGCCGTGACTCAAGTGAATCCGATGTACGTGCTCGTGCTCTTCAGACGGTGAACCCTTTCGCGTATAGTCATACGCTATGTTCAGGTGCTGGTTCCAATCGTTGGGGCAGTCGAATCCAACGGCCTTGACCTTCTTCTTCACCATCCACTCCGCCATGGACGGAGCAGGATAGGGGCCTTTCCAGTAATCCGTATCTTTGGGCAGGCCTTCCATGTTTTCCGTGTTGCCGCCCGCGTTCTTTTCCGTCCAACCGGTCTTTAGCAGCACAATATCGCCCTCACGGATATGTTTCCCGCGCTCTTCCATGTCCTCTGCCGTGATCGGCTCCAGTTCGCCTTTATCCGTCAGGTCGACCACTGCGGCCTCTCCACAGCATCGATCCAAAGGAATTTCATCGATGGTTGGACCGTTTGCAATCCTGTGCAGTGGGGAGTCGATATGCGTGCCACAATGAGCGCTTAGATGGAGAGTAGTGGTACAGGGCTGCATTGTATCGCCTTCAACCTCCTGGATGTTTCCCTTATGGGTGCTGATATCGACTTTCCAAACGGATCGCCACATTTTACGGCTTACGATCATGCTGCAATCAATAATTCGCGACATATATACTCCTTTAATCTTTTTAAGGTTTAATTCCCCGCAGCTATCTGTGGGATAGTTCATTATTCTTTAACCTATTTGGATCGCCATATCAATTCCCTGCGGGCTCAACCTGGAAAGTCTTTTTGTGGGTCTCTAATCATCAGTTGACATGACCGGGGCTTCGATATATTCAAACTAACCGATGCATTAATACCCTATCTTCATAGTAAACGGGAGGTCTTGTTATGTTCTCACATGAATCGCTGAAAAATTTTTGTATCGAAACATTTTTAAAAATCGGATGTCCTACGGATCATGCTGAAGTAGCGGCAGATGTTCTTATTTCCGCGGATTTGCGGGGGGTCGACTCCCATGGCGTCATGAAACTCCCCGGGTACGTACGGCTTTGGGAAATCGGGCGGATCAATGCGAAACCGAACATAAAAATTGTCCACGAAACCCCCAGCACGGCATCGGTGGACGGCGATAAAGGGCTCGGCTTGGTGGTGGCGCCATTGGTCATGAAAATGGCTCTTAAAAAGGCAGAAGCTGTGGGAAGCGGATGGATATCGGTGAGAAATTCAAACCATTTCGGCATTGCCGGGTACCATGCCATGATGGCGTTGAAGCACGACATGGTCGGCATTGCCATGACCAATGCCAGCCCGCATGCCGCACCCACTTTCAGCGCAGAGCGGTTGCTGGGTACAAACCCCATTTCCGTGGCAATTCCCGCCGGTCAGGAACCTCCCTTTGTAGCGGATTTTGCAACCACCACGGTTGCACACGGAAAGCTTGTGCTTCGCCAACGGAAAGGAGAATCATTACCGTCGGGTTGGGCACAGGATGCAGATGGAAAACCGACCATCAATGCGTTCACCACCCATGAAGGGGGAGCCCTTGTGCCCCTGGGAAGCGATCGGGAGCGTGGCAGCCAAAAAGGGTATTGTCTGGGAGCCATTGTGGATATTTTTTCAGCAATGCTTTCCGGTGCAAATTACGGACCTTGGGTACCGCCCTTTCCGGCACATCTTCCGATACCGGAAGATTCCGTAGGAGAAGGCATCGGACATTTTTTAGGAGCTTTTCGCATCGATGCGTTTCGTCCCGCAGAAGAATTTAAAGGCCATATGGATAACTGGATCCGCCGATTCCGGGAAGCCAAGCCTGCTGAAGGCCACGACCGGGTATATATCCCCGGCGATCCCGAACGTGAAACGGTTGAACAAAGAAAGGTCGATGGAATTCATTTGATGGACTCTGTAATCGATGACCTCAAGGAACTGGCCGAGAAACTCGGAATTAAATTCCCACAATCATAGCTATTACTGGAATTCCCATGACATAAAAACCTCCAACCGGTCTGTTTTTGTAGTGGTTGGAGGTCATTACATTTTGCTTTATAATCAGTTATCTAGTTGAACGGAGACAGTAGTTGACTTTGTAATAGTGTTGAAAACCGGTGAATATTTTTTAGCCATTCGGACCAGTTCTTCCTTCTGCTCTTCTGAAATATCTGCATCAATCTCAAAATAGACTCGAATATTTTGATAACCCACGAGAACATCATCCGATATTCCGAGAAAACCTCGAAGATCTATATCACCCTCATATCTGGATTTTACTCTCTTTATTTCAATACCTCTGGCAGATGCATGGGCAATCAGGCTGGTGGTGAGACAACCCGATAGGGCAACTAGAAAATACTCTACAGGATTAGCTCCCTGGTTCGTTCCTAAAAGAACGGGCGGTTCATCTTCATGGAATACCATCGGCTCTCTGGAATTATCCTCTTCAAGGGCTCCGTAGAAATCTTTTACTGTTGCACGATTGTGCGTGCCGTCGATCCACGTGTTGGTTGCACGGAACTTAAACTTAGCAACCTCCGGCTTGTCTTTAATGAGATCTATCGTACTGAATAATTGATCAACATTAACTCCGTTTACGAGTTTTTCTTTCTCTTTAGCTGCTTCCATGTGTATCACCTCCCTTATAAGCGCATGATTATAGATGAATGTTATGCCACAATGTATCATTGTCAAGATGGCTAACTTAATTCAAATCAACAACCGCGGCGGCTGTCGATTTTCTTTGATTTGTTATTTCACACAAATTTTTTGGGAGGCTAGACTGCAGGGATACGCGGAAGATCTATGGAAAATATTATTCTAAAATGCCGACTTCCGCAAAGTTCCTGCCACGCCGGAATCGATCGATGATGATCCGCATGGGTCTTTTCATATGGTTCCGGTAAAGGCCCATTTTGAAATAGATCTCATCTTTATCATCAGTGAAACCCAGTGCACCGCGGTAATCCGCCACTTGTTCGCCGTTCATCCAAACCTGTAGATATCCCTCGCTCGTTGCCTTCGGCATTATCCGGAATATCATGTCAACCCACCGGCTGCGCAGATCTATTTTTTGCCTGTAAAGCTTCTCTCTTCCCTGTTTTTTTTCGATATCTACTCTCACCTCTCCATCTCTATATCGCAACGAGACCATCGGGCTTCGCTTTTTGGTACAATCCAGGCACGCTTGCTTCCATTGAGCGATGACCAGCCGGGTTTTGACAATCGGAAAATCCGACGGCAACAGAAACGAGAATGCGTACCATACCTCGACTCCCATTTTCAGGCGAACGGTACGCTCGGTTATATCTCCGGCAGACGTTATCTCGGCCTTTGCGTAGGGATGAAGGGCAATTTCAATGGCGCCGCTGCCGGTCCGGGTAGGAGCGGATACATGATGAATCGCGTTCTCTGATAATTTGTCGGTGGACCAGATGGATGACAGGCGCTCGGATTCAAAATCATCCTTTAGGACAATGTCCTGTCCCGCAGCGCATGCCGGGATAATAAAAATTCCCAGCACAATGCAGCAGGCAATGAATCGTTTATACCCTGTGGTCAAGGCAATCAAGACTTTCATGATTCCCACAAATCGGTGCTTAGATATTCCATATATAAAATAAGCGTTTTATCGATCGTCCGTCAGTAAGCAATGGTTTTATTTATTGCACTTAAATCTATACCTCATACAGCTTCGGCCTCAATCATCTCTTTCAAACGTTTCCGATAATAGCAAAAATCCTTCCAGGAAATATTCGGGTGGACCAAATGATCGATATGCGGGATGTAGCCAAGCTTATTTAACATGAAAGGGATCTTCGATTCCAGTTCCTCGTCTATGGCCGCTTTTCCCTGGCTGATTTTAATCTTATCGATTCCACCCAATATATGCATTTTGGGATACTGTTTTCTAATGGCAACGATGTCATTGCCGGCCTGCACCTCAAAGGGATACATGCCGGTCAATCCGGATTCGAGAAACAGCGGAATCAATTGATCCACATTGCCATCCGAATCCACCACGATAACGTTAATGCCGTGGTCTTTCAAAAAGTTGGTGACTTTTTTATATGCCGGCATCATGAATTCTCTAAAAGTTGCCGGAGATATGAGCGGACCGGTTTTATAGGCCATGTCTTCCCAGAAATGCACACAGTCCACCGATACCTGGGAAAGGGCCTGATCGTAGAGTGCTATCCAGAAGTCCGCCAGGAAATTCATCATATCCCGCACAAGGGACGGGTCGTCGTAGAAGTTGAACAGAAGCCGCTCTTCACCCATGAGATAGCGCAGAATACCGTAAAACCCATAGGGATAGCCGCCGATGGACAACGGAAAGTCCCGGTCTTTGTACTCGTCCACAATAGATTCCCACTGTTCGGGGACCCTATCTTCAAGGTTGGGCTGGAATCTCTCCTCCTTTAATTTCTCGAAGTCTTTTTGATTCTTGACCTGCCAGTCGATGAATTCAGGAATGCTCGCGCCTTTTTTATTGATCCGCTTTTTTACGCCGTATTCATCCTGGAAGACGACAAAATTTTCAGAATCCTCAAAAACAACCGGTTCGAAGAACGGCTGGGGACCTAAGTTTACGGGAAGGGCAACAAGCGGTTTGTCCATGCCCATGGATTCATGGACATCCTGATCCCGCTCTCTGCTGATTGAAAACGGATCGTGAGGAGATGCCTCGCCTCTGACCCCCAGTCCCGGGTCTCCTTCAATGGACAATCCGTGTTTTTTAGGCAGTCCTTCCCCGTACCAGCGATCCACCGTTCCCAGCCAGTAGCCCATTTCCCAGATAAGGTTTCGATCCGGCCTTTCAAAGTTCATAATTGCGTTGAATCTTTCACGGGAATTCATTTATCCTGCCTCCTTCCTAATCAATTAACATGTCCGTCTTGTGGTATGTTTATTATTACCCCCGGTATTCATTACCAGACATATGGCACGACACACAACCGATAGTCGTTATTCCATTGAATAAAAGCGGGTTACGTGAGTTATACACATTCGCGGGATACACTTTACCGTGAAACATTACCGTTTGACGTTAAACGTCATAGGGTGTATCATATTCTCTATGATAAGAACGTTTAAAGATAAGGCTACCGAGAAAGTATTCAGAAGAGAACGCAGCCGGAAATTTCCTGATGAGTTGCATAGAGTCGCGTTACGAAAATTGAGAATGTTAAATCGTGCTATGAACCTTAACGATCTTATTATACCACCGGCAAATCGG
This sequence comes from uncultured Desulfobacteraceae bacterium, assembly GCA_964433795.1. Taxonomy (GTDB): domain Bacteria; phylum Desulfobacterota; class Desulfobacteria; order Desulfobacterales; family SURF-15; genus DUZK01. The sequence continues at coordinate 9,912 of CAYSUA010000076.1, forward strand.
TTAGAGAAATTGAGAGGCGATAGGGCCGGCCAATACTCGATTCATATCAATGATCAATGGCGGATCTGCTTTAAATGGCAGGGTAATGATGCTTTTGAGGTTGAAATCGTCGATTACCATAGGGGGTAAATCATGTCACGCAAACTGGCTCCGGTTCATCCCGGGGAAATATTACAAAAGGAATTTCTCGAGCCCATGGGATTAAGTCAGAACAAGCTTGCCATGGCGCTTCATGTACCGGCTCGTCGAATCAACGAGATCGTGCTCGCAAAGCGAAGAATAACGGCAGACACGGCTTTAAGGCTGGCGAGGTATTTTGAGATGACTCCGCAATTCTGGCTTGGCCTTCAAATGGATTATGAGCTCGATATTGCCGAGGACGCGCTCGAGGATAGACTTGAAAGGGAGATTACCCCCATGACCGCCACTGGTTAAAACCTGACGTGGGCTGAGGATGCGGCAGAAGGCTGTTGGATTCTTTCCCTTTGAAAAAGGAAAACGCGGGCTAAGTCCATCGATTCATAAATACGATAACGTATTTATTCACTCAGGACTTAGTGCTGAGTGAGCACTATTAATGATTCTCACTCTAAGAATACGTAACTGTAATTGCGAATCGAAGCACTAAGGAATGGCATATGTTTATCAATGAAGAGATGAAAAATAAGAAAGATTTCGATGAAATTTATAGCGCTTTTCAATGGGATATTCCTCACGAATACAATATTGCCTCTGATGTTTGTGATAGACTTGCAGAAAATGAGAATAGTCTCGCCATGCTTTTTGAGGATGAACATGGCAATGTGGCAGAATATACCTTCAGAGATTTCAGCATATGGTCGAATCGTTTGGGCAATGCTTTAAAACGGTTTGGGATTAAGAAGGGAGATCGAGTAGCTATTCTCCTGCCTCCCGGTCCTGAAGCGGCGGTTTCTCATCTCAGCCTGTTCAAAATCGGCGCTATCTCAGTTCCGCTATCCCAGATGTTCGGTCCGGATGCCATCGATCACCGGCTAAAAGACAGTGCTGCTAAGGCAATCTTGATCAACGATCAAAATAAAGGGAAACTGTCTGAGATACGGTATTGTTTGGATTGTTTAAACATTATTTTTGTTTTTGGTGAGTGTGAAGGCGAAGAGATTGATATCCAATTAGAAACACTGAATTCCCCGCATACGCTTAACACAGAACGGACGTTGTCTTCCGATCCGGCTATAATCGTGTACACTTCCGGCACAACAGGCCTTCCCAAAGGAGCGCTTCATGCGCATCAATGTATTCCCGGTAGATTACCCGGATTTGAAATGGCCCATAACTTCTTTCCTCATCACGGAGATATTTACTGGAGCCCCGCAGATTGGGCATGGATCGGGGGATTGTTGGACAGCCTTTTTGCCCCTTGGGTGTATGGCGTGCCCGTGGTTGTTTTTCAGCGGAAACGATTTGACCCGGAAAAAACGTTTGAGTTTTTGAAAAAATATGCAATACGCAACGCTTTCCTTCCACCCACGGCACTTAAGATAATGAAACAGGCGTTGGAACCGAAACAAAAATTAGATTTGAAATTCAGGAGCATTCATAGCGGGGGCGAAACACTTCCTGTTGAGATACTCGATTTCGGGCGAGACGTATTTGGGAGCATATGTGAAATGTACGGAATGACTGAAATGGGTTTCGTCGTCGGTAATTGCCCCGAAATTTTAAAAATGAAACCGGGTTCCATGGGAAAGGCGTATCCCGGGCATATCGTTGAAATATTGGATGAGGAAGGGCGGATTCTGCCCCCGGGAAAGACCGGGGAGATTGCCATACACCGCAACGATCCCGGCATGTTTTTGGGCTACTGGGGGGACTCGGAAGGCACGCTGGAAAAATATAAGGGCGAATGGTTTCTGTCGAGCGATGTCGCCTGGAAGGATGAGGAGGGATACTTCTGGTATCAGGGCCGTATGGACGATGTCATTATCAGTGCGGGATACAGAATCGGCCCGGCTGAAATCGAGAAATGTATTTTCAGGCACCCTTCGGTCGAAGACGTGGCTGTGGTGGGAAGTCCGGATCCGGTAAGGGGAAAAATTGTAAAGGCTTTCATCCAGCTTAGAAAAGGAGAGGACCCATCGGAGCTGTTAGAAGAGGAGATAAAAAAAACCGTAAAGAATAGACTGTCAGCTCATGAATATCCGCGTGAAATAGAATTTTTAGAACAAATGCCCAGGACGACTACCGGAAAAATCAAACGCCATGTCCTAAGAGAAATGGAGGAGAAAAGGAAACCCTCTCTTTCTTGACAATAATGAATTCTGTATTTGAATCCTTTAAAAGGACAACCCAATATGAAAAGGCTGACCGAGTACTTCTCCTACGAGGAAGTCATCAAGACTTTTAAATGGGATATGCTTTGGGACCTATTCGATGGGGATCGAGAAAAACTGAACATCGCCCACGAGTGTCTGGATAGACATGTGGATAAGGGAACGGCGGTAAGGCTGAAATCTTCGGACGGGCATATCGAAACATACACGTTCAGGGAACTGTCTGAGTGGACTTCCCGTTTTGCGAATTTTCTTGCCAATCACGGCGTTGCGGCTGGAGACAGGGTATGCGTCATGTTGGAGCCGTCACTGGCCTATTACGTCTGTGTGTTCGGAGCCGTGAAGAGAGGCGCAATTGCGGTGCCGTTGTTCAGCCTGTTCGGACCGGAGGCCCTGGCCCAGAGAATCAACGATTGCAAACCAAAGCTGCTCGTACTTCATCCGGAAAAGGCACATCTCGGAGACGCCTTCGAAGGGCTCGATATTATTATCTCCGGATCCGAATTCCTTAAAGCGATCAAACAGGAATCCGCTTCGTACCGATCAGATACGAAGGCCAAAGATTTGGCTATCTTTCAATACACCTCCGGTACCACGCGTGAATTCCCGGAGGCCATTAAACACACGCACCGTTCAGTGGTGACACTGGCCCTGGCGGCACTGTTCGGACTGGGGCTTCGTGAGGGGGATCGCTATTTCTGCCCTTCCTCACCCGCCTGGGGCCACGGAATGTGGCACGGAACGATCTCTCCGTGGTCTTTGGGCATCTCTGCGGGTCATTATTCCGGAAAATTTGATAGTCAAAAGATTCTGGAGGCGTTGGAAGCGTTTGAAATCAGCAATTTTGCGGCGGCTGCCACAGTGTACCGGATGCTCATTAAGTCCGGGCTGATGGACAGATACCGATACAATATACAAAAACTCTCGTATACCGGAGAACCACTCGACTCGGCCAGCGAGGATTTCCTCATGGATAAATTCGGAGTGCCCGTCTGCAGCATGTACGGTACAACCGAAACCGGTGTAATCCTTGCCAGTTATCCCGGGTTTAAGGACTTTCAGGTCAAGCGCGGAACTTTGGGCAAACCGGTTCCCGGATGGAAAGTTGCCATTATTGATGACACCGGGAAAGAGGTTCCCCCGGGAACGCTCGGGGAGATCGCTGTCAAGAGAACGGATGCGTGGTTCCGTGTCAAGGATGCGGGAATCATGGATGAGGATGGCTATTTCTGGCATAAGGGTCGGTCCGATGATGTCGTAATTTCAGCAGGCTGGACTATCAGTGCTGTCGAGGTCGAAGATGCCCTTCTGAAACACCCTGACGTCCGGGAAGCGGCGGTCATCGGCGTATCAGACGAATTACGCGGTCAGATTGTTAAAGCCTTTCTGGTGGGACGAAGAAGAGGGGAAGGCTTTGAGGAGGAGATCAAGGACTTTATAAAAACAAGGTTGAGCGCACACGAATACCCGAGAGCAATTGCTTTCGTGGAAGAACTCCCAAAGACGCCGGCCGGAAAAGTGAACCGGGAAGCGCTCAGAAGAGCCCACGCCGGAAGATAGCGGCTATGAGCAATATATATTGGAGAGATATTGCGGTTCTTATCAGACGATGAGTTTAAGGAGTAGACCATGAAACCTGAAAAAAGAGATATTACTGAAAGAGAGGAACACTTCCCGATTATATCAGAAGAAGCGTTGGAGGCATTGCGCCGGAGGATCGGCATCAAGATTACAAAGACGATAGAACCCTGGGTGACGGAGACCAATAGGGATGCGATCCGACATTGGACCCTCGGCATCGGGGACGATAATCCCCTCTGGCTTGATTCAGAATATGCCGGTAAGACCCGGCACGGAGGTATTATTGCCCCGCCTACCATTCTTTATGCCACAAACCGGGTGATCAGCGGGTATGTGGGAGGGCTTCCCGGCGTTCACGCCATGTTCGCAGGTACCGATTGGACATGGTATATGCCCATCGTTGTTGGAACAACGATGCATACGGAGGTTTATCTCAAGGATCTGATCGAGCATGAGACAAAGTTTGCCGGCAGGGCAATACAACAGGTTTATCATGGAGACTTTTTTAACCAAAACGGAGACAAATTGGCAGAGTGCGATGCCTGGTGTTTTCGTACGGAGCGCGGCACTGCCAGGGATCGGGGTAAGAAATACAAAAAAAATATGCAGCGCAAAGTCTATACAGATGAGGAAATCGCCGAGATCGAGAGTATTTACGCCAAAGAAGAAATAAGGGGCGCTCTGCCCCGATATTGGGAAGACACTGAAGTTGGAGAGGAACTCCCTCCAATCGCCAAAGGGCCCATGACCGTGACAGGATTTATTGCCTTTGTACAGGGCTGGGGAGGACTCTATATCCGTGCTCACAAGGT